>NZ_JAKJSL010000034.1:0-97784 GCF_050336815.1 Photobacterium nomapromontoriensis | reverse complement strand
ACTCAAGCTCTGGAAGAAGCCAAGTAAGCTTCATCGAGAATTGAAACAGCGAGGATATAAACCGCCGTTTAGTCACATACGAATGACAGGCTGGAGAAGCTCTGCGAGTCCGTTATCGAGCTACGCTATGACAAATCAATGGTTCAATGAACTTGGTTTAGTCAATATTGAACATGTTGTGACAGGGCATGTGTTCAGCACTTACGCTGAATGGAAATGTACATGAGCCGTATACGAGGTCCGTACGTACGGTTCTGTGAGAGGGATGAGGCGGCGACGCCTCACCCTACTCGATGTTGGCTGCTTCGCGCGTCAGCTAGCTACGGTTATTGAGTAGCGGGCTGTTATCTGCCAGAAATTGACTAAACTGGTTGAGTTGAGCCATGCGCTCTCGAGCAAACTTTTGAAATTGCGCTTTTTCTTTGCCACTGAGTGACTGGGCCTGTGGCAGTTTTACGGTGCGCGGGTTCTTATGGGTACCATTGACTAAAAATTCATAGTGCAGGTGTGGACCCGTTACTCGACCTGTGCCACCCAGCGTACCGATGGTCTGTCCTTGTTTGACCCGTTGGCCTGTTTTGACCATACGTTTGGTCATATGCAGGTATTTGGTAATGTAAGTTGAGCTATGACGGATAAACACGTAGTTGCCATTATATTTATTATATGACGATTGCATCACGACGCCATCCCCAGCGGACCAGATCGGCGTTCCCACTGGCGCGACATAGTCAGTGCCTCGGTGTGCTCTGACTCGACCTGTCACTGGGTGGAGGCGACGAGGGTTGAAGTTTGAGCTGACATAGCGGAAGTTAATTGGTGAGCGCAGGAATGCCTTACGCATCGCATTACCATCTTGATCATAATACTTGCCATCTTTGCTGCGTATGGCCGTAAATGTCTGGCCTAGGTTGCTAAAGGTCGCGGCTAGAATATCCCCTCGGCCAATCGGTTCGCCTTCGACCAGTTTTTCTTCAAACAGAACCGAAAAACTATCACCGGCGCGAATATCGAGAGCAAAGTCGATATCCCAACCGAAGATCCCTGCAATCTCCATGATCTGATTAGCAGTAAGCCCCGCCTTGTCGGCGGCATTCCAGAAACTACTGGTGATCACCGCCTGAGCATAGTTGAGTTGAATATCTACTTTCTTGGTGTCAACACTGGAATAGAAGCTATCCGCCGTACGGGTGATCACTAAGGTTTCGGTGGCACTTTGTGGTTGAAGTAACTGAATCAATTCATTCTGTTCGTCAAATCCGAATCGTAGCTTGTCGCCTGGGCGAAGGTTCGTCAGGCTTTTGGTGCCTTTATCGGCATTGACTAACCGGTATAAGGTACTTGGCGATAAGCCCACTTTGTCAAATACGACAGCAAGGCTCTCTCCGGATTTCACGGTATGCTCTTTCCAGCTCAGCGGCGGGATCGTCGGTGTTTCATCTGCTGCCATCGGGCGCAACTGATCAATATCCAGATTGAGTTCCAGTGGGTATATCTTGCCAACTTCGAACTTGCGTTCAGGGTGATCGCTGTTATTTGAGCTGGGCCAAAAAAGTAATAGCACGATAAGTGCACTTATCACGGTGATAAGAGCCTGGTGCATCCTTGGCAGTTGGAGGAGTATTGATAGTCGCATGGGTGATTTTTTTGCGTATTCGGAAAAAATAAGTCAGCCCGTAGTCTAACTGGTTTCAAAAAACATCGCTATTCAAGTAAGATTGACAACTATTACTTTTTTGCCAATTCTGTGGGAGCGAACAAGAATGGCCAGCATTGAACAAGCATTAGCTGAAATAAAGCGCGGTGTGGATGAGCTGATTCCGGAAGAAGAGCTGATTGCTAAGCTGAAAGAGAATCGTCCTCTACGTATTAAACTGGGTGCCGATCCAACAGCACCGGATATCCACCTTGGTCACACGGTGATCTTGAACAAGCTACGCACGTTCCAGGAGCTAGGTCACGATGTGACATTCCTGATCGGTGACTTTACCGGTATGGTCGGCGATCCGACAGGCAAAAATACCACACGTCCACCATTAACTCGCGAAGACGTGTTGCGCAATGCTGAAACCTATAAAGAGCAGGTGTTCAAGATCCTTGATCCGGCGAAGACCAAAATTGAGTTTAACTCAAACTGGTTGTCTGAACTTGGCGCGGAAGGCCTGATCCGTTTGGCAGCAAACCAGACGGTTGCCCGTATGCTTGAGCGTGATGATTTCAAAAAGCGTTATAGCGAAGGTCGCCCTATTGCAATCCATGAGTTTATGTACCCGCTTTTGCAGGGTTATGATTCAGTGGCAATGGAAACCGATGTTGAGCTGGGCGGTACTGATCAGAAGTTTAACCTGCTGATGGGCCGCGAAATGCAAAAAGCCCATGGCCAGAAGCCACAGGTTGTGTTGACCATGCCACTACTTGTTGGCCTGGACGGCGTGAAAAAGATGTCGAAGTCGGCTCATAACTATATTGGTGTTGCGGATGCGCCAAACGATATGTTTGGTAAGATCATGTCAATCTCTGATGATCTGATGTGGAATTACTACGAGCTATTGTCTTTCCGTCCGATAGAGCAGATCGAACAATTCAAAATCGATATGGCTAACGGTACTAACCCGCGCGATATCAAGATTTTGCTGGCTAAAGAGATCATTGCTCGTTTCCACTCTGAGGCCGATGCTGATGCCGCTGAGCAGGAATTCATTAATCGCTTCCAGAAAGGCGCGATGCCAGAAGAGATGCCTGAATTTGAATTTGAAGCGGGCATTGCAATCACTAACCTGCTGAAAGATGCCGGTTTGGTGAACTCTACTTCTGATGCGATGCGTATGATCCGTCAGGGTGCGGTTAAGCAAGATGGCGATAAGCTGGAAGATACCAAGCTGATCCCGGCTGTTGGTACTGCTGTTTACCAAGTGGGTAAGCGTAAATTTGCCCGTGTTACGGTAAAGTAAGCGCTATTGTTTGACAGATAAAGAAAAGGCGCCAGTTTGAATGAACTGGCGCCTTTTTGTTTTTGCTGAGAAGCTTTTGAGATTGTGTTGTAAGGGGGGGTTAGCTTCTTAGGGCGAAGGTCGGCAGTGATAAGTGCCAGCGGATCGCCGCCAGACGGATTGTCAACGTGGTAATGATACCCGCGAGCGTCGCAACGGTTGGAACAACACCTATCGACAGCGCACTGGTATGGACAATGCCGCCGAGAATACAAGCCGTGGCGTAGACCTCGGTTCGCAATACCATGGGAATTTCTCGGGCCAGTACATCACGGATCACCCCTCCCCCGCAGCCCGTCATGACGCCCATGATCACTGCGACCATTGGCGTGGCACCAAAGCGGAGGGCTTTTTCTACCCCGATGGCGACAAAGACAGCGAGGCCAATCGCATCAGCGACCGGTAAGATATACCATGGCATCTGGCGTGGCCGACGGATGGCCACCATGCTGATGAGGCAGGTAACGAAAATTACCCACAGATAGTTGGTGTCGGTGACCCAGAAAACAGGGGTGGCCCCGAGAGCCATATCACGAATGGTGCCGCCGCCAATAGCGGTAACACTGGCCAGTACCACGACACCGAATGGATCCATTCGGAGTCGGCCTGCGAGTAATACGCCTGACGCGGCAAACACTGCCGTTCCGAACATATCGAGAATATAGATAAGCATGTTGATCTCTACCAAAAGAGGGGATAGGAAAAAAGAGTTAGGAAATCGGGTGAGATTGTACGAAGAAATAGCCGCCGTACAACTTGATACAACGGCTTTGTGAGGCTACTCACAATGAATGTTGATGGGCTTGTTCCTGTCCGTTCTGACGCGTTATTTGGTGCTATTTTTGACGCACAGTGTCGAGGTAGTGGCAGACCTGCTCCACCGCTTTTATTGTGCGTGGAGTTGGTCGGTTTAGCCAATCAGCGGTGAGGATATACACGTCATCATTTTGAACAGCGGGTAGCTGTTGCTGCCACTTTTGCCACTGATCAGTTTGGGTATTACCATGCGGTGTACCGAATATGACCTCGGGTTGGCGGACGATCACTTGCTCTTCGGAGACCTGAGGGTAGGGTGCAGGGCTATCGGCAAAAATATTTTCCCCGCCGCACAGGGTAAAGACCTGACTTGGCCAACTGGTGCCCGCGATAGTCATGACCGGGGTACTGCTCAGTTGGTAAAAATAGCGTACAGGGCGTTGCTGCTGGTGGGTTGCTCTCAAGGCGGAGAGGCGGTCTCGGAAATCAGCGGCTACCTGATTAGCGTGTGCTGGCGAGGCAGCATAATGACCGAGTTGTTCAATGGTGGTCGCAATGTCATCAAGGGTCAATGGGTTTGAGTAGAAAATCGTGAAGCCCAGCTGTTCCAGTCGTTCCATCTCCCGAGCTGGATTACCACCGCGCCACGCTAAGATCAAGTCCGGCTGCAGAGCGACAATGCGTTCCAGTTTTATCCCGCGATAGTTAGCAACCCGTTCAAGCGATTTAGCTGCTTCGGGGTAGTCACTATAGTCGCTCGCTGCGATCAATTGGTTGCCAAGGCCTGCGGCATAGGCCAGCTCTGTCGTATGGGGTGACAGGCTGATGATCCGCTGGGCCGGAGTCGGTGTTGCTATTGCGACCGCCGTTGACGCTTCTGTGGTGAGAGGGGTTGCTGTCGTATAGCTGGACAGGGTACCCAGAAGAAATATTATCGCGAAGCGCACTTAGAGAGTTCCTTGAAAGAATAGCAATAGCACACTTTGCAGGACGACCCAGATAATGAGTCGAGAGGTTGCCAAGCGGTCTATTTGAGCAAGATGCAAGGCTGCCGGAGCTATTTTGCCCCCGAGCCGAGGCCGGTCCATTTTTATATTGTTGTAGATGGCGGGGCCACCGAGTGATAACGACAGTTTGTGTCCAGTAGCAGTCAGGAGCCAGCCTGGCCCGGGGAGTTGCCAGTTTTCACCCTGGCTGGCTAAGCCGCGCAAGGCGACTTTGCCGTGCCTACCCAAGCTGATCAATACCGCAAATAGCCGAAGAGGGATGATTTCCATCACGGCCAGCAGACGAACTGCAGGTTGGCCAAAGTGACGATATTGCTGGCGGCTGGGGGACCATACCCTAGCTAAGCTTACGGCTAGCCGATACATGATGGCACCAATGCCCCCAGTTAATCCATACCAGAATAAAACGCCAGCGACTAAGCGGCCATAGGCGAGTAACTGGGTTTCTGCACCCGCTTTGCCGAGGCCAAGTAAGGAGAGATTCTCAGTATGGCGATTGAGCTTGCTTGCCAGCAGTTGGCGGCAAGCTTGTTTATTTTCACGGCTGTAGGCTTGAATAAATTGTTTGCTGAACTTAGCCGTCATGCGCCAGTCGAGCGCCAGCCAGAGTAAAACCACATGAAAAGCGCTGTCGATCCAGACTAACTGGTACAGGCTAAGCAATAAAATCAGGACGGTGAGCCACATTACACTCCAGCCAAGTAGTCCTGAGATCTGTTGCTGGCGTGGGGTATCGGTGGTTTTATTCACTTTAGCGGCAACGGCGATAGCCAGCTGTTGCCATATTTGCAGTGGGTTCAGTGCTGCCGGGATAGGTAACAGCCATTGCAAAGCCAATGCCCCCCACATTGCGAGGAGGGCGGTGTTATTGTTGAGCAGAGCAATGGCGTCCGTCATTATTGGTTCAGAAGCTCGACCATTTTTTCAACCATGGTTGATGAGCTCTTAGCTGCCAGCGGCAGGAATTCATCAAAGCTCATTGGTGATTCTTTGTCAGCAACGTCAGAGATAGCACGTACCACGACAAACGGCACCTTGAACTGGTGACAAGCCTGAGCAATTGCTGCCGCTTCCATTTCTACCGCAATTACAGTCGGGAAGTTGTCACGGATGAACGCTTGTTTTTCTGGGGTGCAGACAAAGGCATCACCGGTACAGATCAGGCCACGAACCGCATGGATGTTGCCAATGCTCGCTAAAGCTTGTTCTGCGACATCCATCAGTTTGCTGTCTGACACAAAGGCTGCAGGCTGTTGTGCCATTTGGCCAATTTCATAACCAAACGCGGTGACATCTGCATCGTGGTAGCGAACGTCCGTTGAAATCACTACATCGCCAACATTCAGGCTGCTATCAAAACCGCCCGCAGAGCCGGTGTTTAGCACAACATCAGGCTGGAATATTTCAAGCAGTACAGCGGTACCAATGGCGGCAGCAACTTTACCAATGCCAGATTGAAGTAGCACGACGTCGGCACCATTGAGGGTACCGGTATAAAACGTGCAGCCCGCTTTTAGGTGCGTTTCGCAGTTTGCCAGCTGATCTTTTAGGATGGCAACTTCCTGCTCCATTGCGCCGATAATGCCGATTTTCATCAATAGGATCTCTTGTTGAGTGAATGAAGGCCTCCAGGAGGAGGCCTTATTAATGACGCAATTGTACCATGAGCACACGGAAAAACATCAAGTGGCGAGATCTCATATCAGGCGACGATTTACCGGATTAGATCTCGAGGTAATCGAGGATCCCATTGGCGGCCTTGCGGCCTTCATCAATGGCGGTGACCACCAGATCCGAACCGCGTACCGCATCACCACCGGCAAAAATTTTCGGGTTACTGGTCTGGTAGGCATAACAGCCATCGGCTGGGGCTTTGATGCGACCCCATTGGTCGAGGGTGACATCATAATCGCGTAACCATGGCATCGCATGGGGCTGAAAGCCAAAGGCCATGATCACTGCATCCGCGGGCAGGGTATGATCACTATTGATAATAGGCTCCGGTTTACGTCGCCCTGCATCATCAGGCTCGCCAAGGGCGGTTTTGATGACATTGACACCATTAATATCGCCATGTGCATTGATCGTTAAACCAGTAGGCTGAAGATTAAACAGGAATCTGACACCTTCTTGCTTGGCATTTTTCACTTCACGCTTGGAGCCGGGCATATTGGCTTCATCGCGGCGGTAGGCACAAGTGACACTTTTAGCCTGTTGTCGAATCGCGGTGCGGACGCAGTCCATGGCGGTGTCACCACCACCCAGCACGACCACGTGCTTGCCTTGCATATTGATAAAGGCTTCGTGGCAGTCTAAGCCCATGACCTGATAGGTGTTAGCGATTAAATATGGCAGTGCATCATACACCCCAGAAGCCTCTTCGTTGTCGAGTCCGGCGCGCATGTTCTGGTAGGTGCCTACTCCAAGAAAGACGGCATCGTAGTCGTTAAGCAACACTGGCATGGTGACATCCTTTCCCACCTCGGTATTGAGCCTGAATTCAACACCCATTCCGCTAAAGATCTGGCGACGATTGACCATGACGGATTTTTCCAGCTTGAACGAGGGAATACCGAATGTCAGTAGGCCGCCGATTTCAGGATAGCGATCAAAGACTACGGGTTTGACCCCGTTACGCACCAGTACATCAGCGCAGGCCAATCCGGCCGGGCCGGCACCGATAATCGCGACTTTTTTATCACTCCATTCAACTTGTGACATGTCAGGCTTCCAGCCCATCTCGAACGCTTTATCGGTAATGTATTTTTCGACATTGCCGATGGTGACGGCACCAAAGTCATCATTCAGGGTACAAGCCCCTTCGCATAAGCGATCTTGTGGGCATACTCGGCCACAGACCTCTGGCAGGGTGTTGGTCTGGTGTGACAGCTCTACCGCTTCGATGATCCGCCCTTCGTTGGCCAGTTTGAGCCATTGTGGGATGTAATTATGGACCGGGCATTTCCATTCACAGTAAGGGTTGCCACAGTCGAGGCAACGGTCGGCCTGAGCACTGGCTTGTTGTTTAGTAAAGGGTTCGTAGATCTCGACAAACTCAATTTTGCGCACTTTGAGTGGCTTCTTGGGTGGGTCGATACGCGCAACATCAATAAATTGGTATATGTTCTGGCTCATTGGTTTCCCTCTCTATTGTGCTTGAACGCGTAGCTCGGACGCCGAGCGGCTTTGATGGCCGAGCAGGGTATTCACATCGGCCGATTTAGGTTTAGCCAGATAGAACCGAGGGATCCATTCATCAAAGGCGGTCAATATGTCTTGCGCCCGGTTGGATCCGGTGAGCTCCAAGTGCTGGTCAATCAATCCCCGCAGGTGCTCCTGATGGATTTGGAGGGAATCCAGTGGCAGTGCCTCGATCAGCTCTGGGTTGACTCGGCCCGAAAAATCACCGTCCTCATCGAGGATATAGGCGAATCCCCCTGTCATGCCCGCACCAAAGTTGACCCCGGTTTTGCCTAGAATGGCAACGATCCCACCAGTCATGTATTCGCAAGCATTATCTCCGGCACCTTCGATAACGGCGATGGTGCCGGAGTTTCGAACCGCAAAACGCTCACCCGCCTTACCTGCGGCAAAGAGCTTACCGCCAGTGGCACCATAGAGGCAGGTATTACCAATAATCGTGGCCTCATTGGATTTGAAGGCCGAACCCTGTGGCGGACGGATCACAATTTGGCCGCCTGTCATGCCTTTGCCGACGTAGTCGTTAGCATCACCCGTCAGATAGAGATGGAGTCCGCCAGCATTCCAGACCCCTAAGGATTGGCCCGCGGTGCCAGTTAAATACAGCTTGATAGGGGTGACAGCCATCCCCTGATTGCCGTAGCGCAGTGCGATTTCCCCGGACAGGCGAGCGCCTACCGAGCGATCAGTATTGCGAATGTCATGATGGAACGTTGCTTCGGTTCGATGAGCAATAGCTGGCAGGGTTTGCTCAAGAAGAAGGGTATTGAGTGGGGCTCGATCAAACGGGGTATTGGATTCACTGCAGTAAAGGGTTTTACCTTCTTGCGGGGCGACGGTTGCCAGTACGGGTGCTAAATTAAGCTTATTTTGTTTTGCGCTAACCCCTTCTGCCACTTCCAGTAAATCAGTGCGGCCAATCAGATCCGTCAATTTCTCAATGCCTAGTTGAGCCAGCAATTCACGCACCTCCTGACCTAAGCCGATGAAATAGTGCATCACTTGTTCTGGGAGCCCCTTGAAAAAGTCTCGGCGCAGGGTTTCATCTTGAGTCGCGACGCCCGTGGCGCAGTTATTGAGGTGACAGATCCGCAGGTATTTACAGCCCAGCGCGACCATTGGCGCGGTGCCAAAACCAAAGCTTTCCGCCCCGAGGATCGCGGCTTTGATGACATCCAGACCGGTTTTCAGTCCGCCGTCAACCTGCAGCCGGATCTTGTGCCTCAGCCCATTGGCCACCAGCGCTTGCTGGGTTTCGGCCAGCCCCAGCTCCCACGGGCTACCCGCGTACTTGACCGAGGTCAGTGGGCTAGCACCAGTGCCACCGTCATAACCAGAGATGGTGATCAGATCGGCATATGCCTTGGCAACCCCTGTCGCAATGGTACCGACTCCGGGCTCGGAGACCAGCTTGACCGAGACCATGGCGCTGGGGTTGATTTGTTTGAGATCGAAAATCAGCTGGGCTAAATCTTCAATCGAATAAATATCGTGGTGTGGTGGCGGAGAGATCAGGGTGACGCCGGGTACCGCATAGCGAAGCTTGGCAATCTCGGTGGTGACTTTATGTCCCGGCAACTGTCCCCCTTCGCCGGGCTTAGCGCCTTGCGCCACCTTGATTTGAATAACATCAGCATTGACCAAATAGTGGGGGGTGACGCCAAAACGCCCAGAGGCCACTTGTTTGATGCGTGAATTTCGTTCGCTGTTGAAGCGGCGCGGATCTTCTCCGCCTTCACCGGAGTTGGAGTAGCCGCCAAGCCGATTCATCGCAATGGCCAGCGCCTCGTGCGCTTCCGGGCTGAGCGCGCCGATCGACATCGCGGCTGAGTCAAAGCGCTTGTAGAGTTCGCTAGCCGCTTCGACGTGTTCCAGTGCGATAGGTGGAGTGGTCGACTTGAGTGTCAGCAGATCGCGGAGAGCGGCGATTGGACGCTCGTTGACGAGCTTGGCAAAGGCGAGGTAGTCCAGGTAATCCCCTGACTTTACCGCCTGTTGTAAGGTGGCGATCACATCAGGGTTATAGGCATGGAATTCCCCGCCATGAACATATTTGAGCAGTCCGCCATGATCAATAGGCTTGCGTTTTAGCCAGGCCCGACGTGACAGGTTATACATGTCTTGCTGGAAATCGGCAAAATCAGCGCCCTGGATCCGGCTTGATACGCCTTTGAAGCAGAGCTCAATCACCTCATCGCTGAGTCCAATGGCTTCAAAAAGCATCGCGCAGCGGTAAGAGGCAATGGTAGAGATGCCCATTTTGGACATGATTTTGTATAAGCCCTTATTGATCCCATTACGAAAGTTGAGCATGACGTCACGATAAGGTTTGTTGATAGCCCCAGTGTTGACCAGTTTGCCCAGTGATTCATAGGCGAGGTAAGGGTAGACAGCGGTAGCACCAAAACCGAGTAAGACGGCAAATTGATGGGGATCCCGTGCGGTAGCCGTTTCAACCACAATATTGGCATCACAGCGCAGGTTGGTTGTGACAAGCCGGTGCTGTACCGCACCGACAGCCATGGCGGCGGGGATTGGCAGTTTGGCCGGATTGATCCCGCGATCGGACAATACTAGCAGTACAGTTCCATTGCGTATGAGGCGTTCGGCTTGATCGCAGATGTCGATAATGGCCAGCTTAAGATCTTTTTCGCTGGGGTCAAAGTTAATATCGATAATGCTATTGCGATAATACTGGTTGTCGAGCTCCAGTAGTTGAACCAGATCGGAATAGAGCAGTACCGGGGATTGGAACGCGACCCGATGGGCATGACTGTCGGTTTCGCAAAATACATTGATTTCCCGGCCGACACAGGTGGCCAGTGACATCACATGTTTTTCCCGTAACGGGTCAATCGGTGGGTTGGTGACTTGGGCAAACATTTGGCGAAAGTAGTCAGTGACCGCCCGTTCCTTGGTGGAGAGCACGGCGATGGGGGCATCATCCCCCATTGACCCAGTTGCTTCCTGGCCATTTTCGCCGATCACCCGCAGTACTTGATCCAACTCTTCACGGTTAACCGCAAATAGCTTTTGATAGGTGCTGAGTTCGGTATCATCCAGTGAGCGGCTACCGACTTGTTCATCATTCAATGCTTCAAAAGGGGTGAGGCGTTTGACATGGTTATCGAGCCACTCTTTATAGGGGTGTCGGCCCATCAGTTCATGATCAATGTCAGCAGAGTGCCATATTTTGCCGAACTTGGTGTCGATCACCAGTAATTCACCGGGCCCGACCCGGCCTTTTTCGGCTACTTCATCCGGTGCGTAATCCCAGATCCCGACTTCTGATGCGAGGGTGATTAGCCGGTCTTTGGTGATCACATAACGTGCGGGACGCAGGCCGTTACGGTCGAGGTTACAGGCCGCGTAGCGCCCGTCGGACATGACGATCCCCGCCGGGCCATCCCAAGGCTCCATGTGCATAGAGTTAAAGTCATAAAATGCCCGTAGAGCGGGATCCATGTCGGGGTGATTTTGCCATGCTGGTGGCACCAGCATTCGCATTGCACGAAACAGATCCATTCCACCGGAGAGAAACAGCTCCAGCATGTTATCCAGGCTAGAAGAATCTGAGCCGGTTTCGTTGACAAACGGTGCCGCCGTTTGTAAATCGGACAGCAGTGGTGAGGCAAACTTATAAGCACGGGCGCGCGCCCACTGGCGGTTTCCTGCGATGGTATTGATTTCACCGTTATGGGCAAGATAACGGAAGGGTTGGGCTAACGGCCAGCGAGGTTGGGTATTGGTTGAAAAGCGCTGGTGGAACAAACAGATGGATGATTCGAGCCTGAGATCACCGAGATCAAGGTAGAAGCGAGGTAAGTCTGCCGGCATGCACAAGCTCTTATACACCGTCACTTGTGTCGATAGGCTACAGATATAAAAATCCGGATCGTGGTTGATGCGTTTTTCAATACGACGACGAGAAATGTAGAGCCGGCGGTCGATATCGCGAGGCTTCCAGCCTGCCGGGGCATTGATAAATACCTGCTCTATGCAGGGCAGGGTTTCGAGGGCGATAGGACCAAGCACTTGGGGGTTAACCGGGACTTCGCGCCAGCCGACTAAGGACAAAGTTTCCTTTGCCAGCTCTTCGGTGATGATGGTGCGAGCCTGTGCTGCCAAGACCGGATCTTGACTGAGAAAGATCATTCCAAGGGCAAATTCTCGTGACAGCTTCCAGCCCTTTTCATTGGCAATCAGGCGATAGAAATGGTCGGGTTTTTTCATTAACAGGCCACAGCCATCACCGGTTTTACCGTCGGCAGCAATACCACCACGGTGGGTCATCCGATCGAGGGCGGAAATGGCCGTACGAATCAGCTTGTGACTCGTATCCCCTTCAATATGCGCGATGAGTCCGAAGCCACAGTTATCTTTGTCCAGCATTGGGTCATACAGTGTCATTGCAACTCTCCCTTGCTTTTGCCTGATCGTCAGTATTATGGCATTTGGCTGTTGATTACCTCTGCATGGCTTCCTGATAAGTAATAGTGGCTAGGGGCGATGAGGGGTTGATATGCATCCAGCGACTTTTCAAGTTAACGATTATTTACAAAAAGGTCAAATTTTCATCAGCGGGTTAACAAGCGTGATGGGGATGAACGAGAAGCACGGGAGGGGGCATAAAAAAACCGACTCATGGGAGCCGGTTTATGGTCTGGGTTATCATGCCTTGTTAGGTATTTGATAGCATCAGAGAGTCAGCTTTTGCTTCGAGGTTGCTGGTCCCCATTAGGTAGGCATCAATTTCACGGGCACATTCACGTCCTTCATTGATGCAGCGAACGACCAGTGACTGACCAGTACGCATATCACCTGCGGCGAATACACCTTGTTGGTTAGTCGCAAAACCCGTTGTTGCGACATTACCACGTTCATCTAAGGCGATCCCGAGTTGGGCAAGGACACCACTTGGTTCCGGATGGAGGAAGCCCATCGCGAGGAAAGCCATATCACACGGGATGATACGCTCAGAGCCTGCGACTTCAGTAAATCCTGGGCGCTCACCCGGCTTGGCTTCATCCCACTGGATATCGGCAATGCGCAGCGCCTTAACATTACCGGCTTCATCGCCAATGAATTCTTTGGTCAGAATATTCCAGTGGCGTTCACACCCTTCCTCGTGAGAGGTTGAGGTTTTCATGATCATCGGATAAGACGGCCAAGGTTGGTTTGCCGGGCGTTTTTCCGGTGGGATCGGCATGATCTCGACTTGGGTGATGCTGGTTGCGCCATGACGGTTGGATGTTCCCACACAGTCAGAGCCTGTATCACCACCGCCAATCACGACCACATGTTTACCTTTCGCATGGATTTCCTCGGTCTGAAGATCCATATCGTTGGCACGGCGGTTGTTCTGGGCCAAGAACTCCATTGCAAAATGGACTCCTTTCAGCTCACGGCCGGGGATGGACAGGTTACGAGGTACCGTTGAACCACCTGTTAGTAATACGATATCAAAGTCTTGTCGTAGCTGCTGGGCATTAAGGTTAACGCCGACATGGGCGTTAACTTCAAAAATGATCCCGGCTTCTGCCATGAGGTTGATTTTGCGATCAATGATATCCATCCCTAACTTGAAGTCAGGGATCCCAAAGCGCAGTAGGCCGCCTACTTTTTCATCGCGCTCAAAGACAGTCACGCAATGACCGGCACTGTTAAGCTGCTCCGCTGCTGCCAACCCTGCAGGGCCGGAACCGATGATCGCAATAGTTTTTCCGCTGCGTACCCGTGGCGTCTTGGGTTTGGCATAGCCTTCTCGGTATGCCGTTTCTACGATGGTTTTCTCGATATTACAGATGGTGATCGGGTCTTGATTGATTCCTAGCACACAGCCGCTTTCGCACGGCGCGGGACAGACTCGACCGGTAAACTCCGGAAAGTTATTGGTCGAGCTGAGTATCTGCCATGCTTCTTCCCAGCTATCGCGGTATACCGCATCATTAAACTCGGGAATGATATTACCGATCGGGCATGCGTTGTGGCAAAACGGTACACCACAGTCCATACAGCGAGAGGCTTGTGTATTGATCTTATTGCCGAACTCTGCGTTCAGGACAAATTCCTTATTGTCCTGGATGCGAACACTCGGATCGATTTTGCTTGGCAATTCACGGCCAAATTCCAAAAATCCAGTAGGCTTACCCATTGATGGCCTCCAACTCTTCCTTGTTATCTGCTTCCGCTTTCCGCTTCAATAGCACGGCTTTGTAATCTCTTGGCATGACTTTGACCATCTGTTGCAGATTGACATCGAAGTTTGACAGGAAGGTTTGTGCAACCGTACTTCCCGTCAGTGCAACGTGCTTGGTCAGCATGTCATGCAGGAGATCTTGGTCTTCTTGCTCGATAGGGTCGAGATCCACTAACTCCGGGTTGAGCTTTGTGTCGAAGTCACCGAATTGATCCCACACATAGGCCACGCCACCGCTCATCCCAGCGGCGAAGTTACGCCCTGTTTGCCCTAGAATAACCGCGACCCCCCCCGTCATGTACTCACAGCCGTGATCACCGACGCCTTCCACAAGGACGCGGGCTCCGGAGTTACGCACACAGAAACGCTCGCCAGCCATACCTCGAATGTAGGACTCACCGGAGGTTGCGCCGTAGAAGCAGACGTTACCGACCACGATGTTATCTTCTGGGATAATATCGGACTTGGCATCAGGATAGAGTACTAGCGTACCGCCTGACAGGCCCTTACCCCAGTAGTCGTTGGCATCCCCTTCTACTTCAAATTTAACGCCTTTCGCTAAGAAGGCTCCGAAGCTCTGACCGGCTGAGCCGTTGAACTTGATGGTCATTGGCTGTGGCAGGCCGTTATCTTTGTAAATCTTCGAGATTTCATTAGACAGCATGGTACCGGCACTGCGGTCGGTATTGATGATATCAAACTCGGCATTGACGGATTTGCCTTCATACAGGGCAGGAGCGGCCACTTCGATCAGCTTACGGTCGAGGACAGATTCCAGATTGTGGTTCTGTTGACGTTGGTTATACACACCATCTTCAGTACGGGCGGGTTCAACAAACAATACCGGGCTGAGATCCAAGTTTTGGTATTTCCAGTGGCCGATGTTGTCACGGATTTTCAGTTTCTGTGACTGACCAACCATCTCATCAATGGTACGGAAACCAAGTTCTGCCATGATTTCACGTAAGCCTTCAGCCATGTATTGGAAGAAGGTCACGACATCTTCGACGCGGCCGTCAAAACGCTCACGGAGTGTCTTGTTCTGGGTGGCGATGCCGACCGGGCAAGTATTCTTGTGACACTTACGCATCATGATACAGCCTTCGACGACGAGTGCCGCTGTGGCGACGCCCCATTCCTCAGCACCCAGCAGGGTGGCAATCGCAAGGTCGCGTGGCGTTTTCATCTGGCCATCAGACTGGACGACAATACGGTTACGCAGGCCGTTCTTGAGCAGGGTCTGGTGGGTCTCGGCCAGTCCCAGTTCCCACGGCAAGCCAGTATGGCGGATAGATGACATCGGTGATGCCCCTGTACCACCATCAAAACCGGCAATCAGGACTACATCGGCTTTGGCTTTCGCCACACCAGAGGCAATCGTACCGACCCCAGCTTCAGAAACCAGTTTGACGTTAACGCGACCAGCACGGTTGGCATTTTTCAAATCGTAGATCAGCTGAGCCAAATCTTCGATGGAATAAATATCATGGTGTGGTGGTGGTGAAATCAGGCCGACCCCTGGGGTTGAGTGACGCGTTGCCCCGATCCAGTCATCCACTTTGTCGCCGGGTAGCTGCCCGCCTTCACCGGGCTTCGCCCCCTGAGCCATCTTGATCTGAATTTCGTCAGCATTGGTCAGGTAGTAGGATGTGACGCCGAAACGGCCTGATGCGACCTGCTTGATGGCAGAGCGTTCCCAATCGCCATTGTCTTTCTTTTCGAAGCGGGTTGGGTCTTCGCCCCCTTCACCTGAGTTTGACTTAGCCCCAATGCGGTTCATCGCAACGGCTAAGGTCGAGTGTGCTTCGTAGGAAATGGAACCAAAGCTCATCGCACCGGTGGCAAAACGTTTGAGGATTTGCTCAATCGGCTCGACCTCTTCCAGCGCAATAGCGCCGGCAGGGTTGCGAATAAATTCCAGCTGGCTACGCAAGGTTGCTGCGTTATCCCCCTGATCATCGACCGCTTTGGCATACTGTTTGAACTGACCAAAGTCTTTTTTACGGGTTGACTCTTGCAGCAACGAAATGGTTTCTGGGTTGAACAGGTGCTTCTCGCCGCGTTGTTTCCATTGGTAAACCCCGCCAACATCGAGCATCTGGATTGGCACTTCACGGGTTGGGTAACCCAAGCGATGCCGGATCAGGACTTCTTTGGCGATATCATCGATAGTCAGGCCTTGAATACGCGAAACGGTACCCGTGAAGTATTTATCGACGACAGCCTTGCTGATCCCAAGAGCTTCAAAAATTTGCGCACCATGGTAAGACTGCAGGGTCGAAATTCCCATCTTGGAGAAGATTTTCAGCAGTCCGCCATTAATTCCTTTTCGGTAATTATTGAACAGCGTTTTGGTCGGTAACTCAGGATCAAGCTTGCGCTTTTTCTGCAGATCAACAATGGTCTCGGTGACCAGATATGGGTTCACCGCGTTAGCACCATAGCCAACGAGAGTCGCAAAGTGGTGGGTCTCACGTGCGTCACCGGTTTCAACTACGATGTCACATTTTGCGCGCAGGCCTTTGCGGATCAGGTGGTGATGAACCGCACCCACTGCTAGCATTGCAGGGATAGCGGCATGGTTGGAGTTTACAGCACGGTCGGTCAGGATAATAATGGAATAGCCATCATTGACCGCATCTTCCGAATACTGACAGATGCGCTTGAGCGCACGCTCTAGCTTACCGGGTTCACCACTGGCACGGAATACGATATCCAGTGTTTTGGCTTGAAGGTGTTCGTTATCAATAGCACGCAGCTTTTCCAGTTCGGCATTACTAAGAACCGGGGATTCCAGTTCGACTTTTTGGCAATGCTCTGGGGTTTCGCTGAGCAGGTTTTGATCTTTACCCAAGTAGGTGTTGAGCGACATCACCATGCGTTCACGGATCGGATCGATCGGTGGGTTGGTGACCTGAGCAAACAGCTGCTTGAAGTAGTTAGACAGGTGTTGTGACTGATGAGAAAGTACCGCCAGTGGCCAGTCAGCCCCCATTGCACTGAGTGGTTCGTAACCTGTTTTGGCTAGCGGAACGATGATTTCGTTCACTTCTTCTGAGCTGACACCGAATGCTTGTTGGTGGTGCAACAGGCGTTCAGGGGTTGGCTGGTGGTGCATGTTATCCGCTTCAGGCAAACCTTTGAGTGTCAGTAGATTGTCTTTAATCCACTGTTCATAAGGTTGTGCGGAGGCGATCCCGTCTTTGACTTCTTCATCAGAGATGATTCGGCCTTGCTCAAGATCGGCAACGAAGATCCGCCCTGGTTGCAGGCGACCACGAAACTGGACATTTTCTGGTGCGATATCGACCACGCCAGATTCGGATGCCATGACCAGGAAGTCATCTTTGGTCACGGTATAGCGAGATGGGCGAAGGCCATTACGGTCGAGGGTTGCCCCCACCTGTACGCCATCCGTAAAGCAGACGGATGCCGGGCCATCCCATGGTTCCATGACGTTAGCATGATATTGATAGAAGGCTCGGCGTTTAGGATCCATGCTCTTGTTTTCTTGCCAAGCTTCAGGGATTAGCATCATCAGTGCATGAGGCAGGCTACGACCAGACAGGACCAGTAGCTCTAGCGCCATATCAAAGTTTGATGAGTCTGAACTGCCTTCTTGGCAGATAGGCAGCAGCATGTCGATTTCTTGCTGGCTAAAGAGGTCCGATTCCAAGATCGCTTCACGAGCCTTCATCCAGTTCAAGTTACCGCGAACGGTATTGATTTCACCGTTGTGGGCGATGTAACGGAAAGGCTGAGCCAGACGCCAGCGTGGGAAAGTATTGGTCGAAAAGCGGGAGTGTACCAGCGCCAGCGCGGTAACCATGGACGGGTTTTGTAAGTCGAGGAAGTATTGAGGAACTTGCTCGGTGGTTAGTTGCCCCTTATAAACCAACGTCTTGTATGACAGAGAGTTGATATAGAAATCATCGCCGATATTAGACACGCTTTCCAGGCAGACTCGTACGGTGTAATTTCGTAAGACATATAGCTTGCGTTCTAGTACGGCCGCATCGAGGTTGGCTCCGCCAGAAATAAAGACGTGCTCAAACTGCGGTTCGGTGCTGAGTGGGTCTTCACCAATCATTGAGTTATCAACGGGGAGAACACGGTAACCAATCACATCAAGGTCGAGACGTTTGGCGTTTCGTTCTAGAATATCGCGGCATTGTTGACGTTTATGTTCGTCTTTAGGAAACAACACCACACCGACACCATACTGGTCGAAGGCGGGTAGGCGAATGCCTAACTTAACAGTTTCCTCTAGGAGGAATTCATGGGGTTTTTGTAGCAGAATACCTGCGCCATCACCACTGCTAGGATCGCAGCCCTGACCGCCACGATGTTCCATTCTAGCCAGCATATCAAGCGCTTGGGTGACTATTTCATGGGATTTGCGGTTCTTCAAGTGGGCCACAAAGCCGATACCACAGGCATCGTGCTCTAATTCAGGCACATAAAGTCCCTGAGCATTCAGCTCTTGATCTGTCATAGATACTTCCTTCCAGTTTCTACAGGTACCAATCCAGGTATCTGAGTTATCCCTAATTCTGTTTTGCATCCACTGACTACCTATATGGACTCCTGTCCGGCAGTCTGGATGGGGTTTGCTGTGGGATGATGTTGTAAATCAATAGCAAACTAAACTCTGTAGCACTCCTGCTCTGGTATTCAAAAGCACTACAGATTTGAGGGATTGCGACATATTTCACTCTATAGATGAGGATTTTAGTCACAATTATTGTTCATAAATTGCACACAGCTGTAACTATCCTACATTTTTGATTTATTAATTACCAACAAAAGTTAGTCATTTAAGGTCATAAAATGTATCTCTCTGAATTAAACAGTAAAGATTATGAGTAATTATTCGATAAGTTTGGTCATTATGAATAATAGCGAAAATATCACGCTTGTATCGGGCGTTGGCATGTTTAATTTCGTTAAGGCCTGCCGTCAGGCGTTTTGTTGCTTATTTTCATGAGAGGCGGCGAGATAAATTCCCGTTTTTTTGCTTTTGCACAACAAAGAGGCTGGCTATCGGTGCTAACCTTTGCCGCTTTTTTCAACACACCCATTAACCACTAGGTGACATAATGCAGTTGCATGAGCTCGTTAATACGTTTGGCCAGGATTTACAGCGTCGCTATGGAGAGAAGGTACACAAACTGACACTACATGGTGGGTTTAGCTGCCCCAACCGAGACGGAACGATTGGCCGTGGTGGCTGTACATTTTGTAATGTTGCCTCGTTTGCCGATGAGCAGGCGCAGCATCAACCTATCACTGAGCAGCTTGCCCTACGAGCAGGAGAGGTTAACCGCGCGAAGCGCTATCTGGCTTATTTTCAGGCATACACGAGCACGTATGCTGAAGTGCAGACGTTAAAGGCGATGTATGAAGAGGCTCTGAAAAGTGCCGATATTGTCGGGTTATGTGTTGGTACGCGACCAGATTGCGTTCCCGATGAGGTGCTCGAATTGCTGGCAGGTTACCGTGAACAAGGTTATGAGATTTGGTTAGAGCTGGGGTTACAAACCGCAAATGACCGAACATTGAAACGGATTAACCGCGGTCATGACTTTGCGTGTTATGAGAAGATAGCCAAGCGTGCTCGGGCACTGGGATTAAAAGTGTGCGCCCATTTGATTGTGGGTCTACCGGGTGATACCAAAGCCGATAACCTTGATACCATTCGTCGTACTGTGGCAGCCGGAGTCGATGGGATAAAGCTTCATCCGTTACATATTGTGGAGGGCAGTATCATGGGACTGTCGTGGAAGGCTGGCCGATTAGCGGAGCTCAGTTTGGATGAGTATACTGATATTGCATCAGAGATGATCCGCCTGACACCCCCTGATGTGATTTTCCATCGTGTATCAGCCAGCGCCCGTAAGCCAATGTTATTAGCTCCTGCATGGTGTGAAAACCGTTGGCTGGCGATGACCGATATTGGTCGAAATTTAGACACTTATGGCGGGCAGGGGTCAGCGTTGGCACTGCCATTCGTTTATCAACCACTGATCCGCAATACGCCAAAGTGATGTTCCCGTTTGGGCTTTATTGGGGAGCTTAGGTATCGCTTAGGAAGTATGATAAGTTACCCATAATATTATTCACAAATCAAATTGCATACCTATGTCTTGTCGGGAACCTCTGATAGTCACGACTGTATTGCTGGGGGGGGGCGTGTCCTCTCCCGCATTTGCGGTTGATGCTGTATCACCATCCGAAAATACGGCCTTGATTGTTGCTTTGTTACTGCTGGTTATTGTGATCAGCTGTGGCCTACTGGCATTGGTACTTCACCATATTGAATCCAGTTCATTTCGCAAGTTGCGTAGATTGCTGACTCTGATCCCTGTTGCTGTTGCTGTTGTCCGTGATAAAGATGGGCAGTTGATCTACGGTAATCAGTCATGTCGAGAATTGCTTGGGGTACGTAAGTTAAACGGTCGCTACCTCTATCCAGATGATCTTAGTGCGAAGATGATGCGTGATTGCTTGCGTCCACTCAGCCATTTAGCCAGTTTTAAAAATGCGATAGATGAAATCCCGATAGCGAATGGGAAAAACGTAACATTGATGATTACGGGCCGGCCGCTGCGTTGCAACTGGCGGCGTTGTTGGTTGCTTTTTATTACCAATGCAAAACCGCAACAGGATAAACAGATCACTCTCGAGCAAGAGCAGCGAATCTTTCAACAAGTACTTAATTCATTGTCAGAGCTGGTTTATTTTCAGAATAAGAACGGTGATCTGATTGGCACCAATAAAGCCTTTGACCGATTCTGGCGAGGGCGGATTGATGAAGGTTTAAGCTGTGAGCATGAAGTGGGTGTGGTAGGGAATACAGCATCGCATTTTTGGACCACGGCGCCGGATGGTTCAAGTCGGCTACTAGAAACAAATCGCAACTTGTTAATTGATGATGCTGGCAAGGCCATCGGCACATTGAGCATTAGCCATGATGTGACAGATTGGCATGATATGCAGGAAGTGCTTAAAAGCGAAATAGAAAAGCGAGAGATCACGGAACAAGAGCTGGCTCAGCGTAACACGCTGCTTGATACGATTCTTGGTGCCAGTCAGGATCCTATCGGATTGTATAATGAGCATGGTGTGTATGTGGGATGCAATGAAGCATTCGCCCGTTCTTTAGGGCATACGCAACAGAGTTTATTGGGTAAAACGACCGCTGAAGTGCTCGAACCGGAGCAGTTGGAAATCTACAACCAAACTGATCAGCAAGTGATTGAGCAGGGGATTTGTGTCAAAGCGGACGATTACGTGATTTTGGCTGATGGCACGCCGGTGTGGTACGAAGTACAGAAAACGCCCTACCGTGATCCGACCGATGGTACAGCCGGGGTGTTGGTCATGGCTAGGGATGTGACAGAGCGCCGGATGACGGAGCAACAGCTGGCAGACGCTATAATGGAACTGCAAGAATTGAGTTTTGTTGATAGCCTGACCAAGGTCGCCAATCGCCGCAGTTTTGATGAGCAGTTACGTAAATTGTGGCTTGGCCATATTCGCGGTCAAAATCCGCTAACGCTTATTCTGTGTGATATTGATTTTTTTAAAGCGTTTAATGATAACTATGGTCACCAGCAGGGTGATGTCGCTTTACAAGCCGTGGCGAATGCGCTGCGCAGCGTGATCAAGCGTGAAACGGATGAGGTTGCTCGTTATGGTGGTGAAGAGTTTGCCATTTTATTGCCTAATACCGACCTTCATGGTGGGGAAATTGTGGCAGAGAAAATCCATCAAGCATTGGCGCAAAAAAAGGTTACACATCATTATTCGGAGGTTGATGAGCAGTTGACGGTGAGTCTTGGGATCGCGACGGTCACGCCGTCGAAAAACCAGGATTATGGTACTTTGGTCGGTATGGCTGATGTGGCCTTGTATAAGGCCAAGGCCGCCGGACGAAATTGTACTATGACGATGTCTACCAATAATGAATTGTGACCATAAAGCCTGCATCTGCAGGCTTTATTTTTATGTCCCCCCAAGTTATTTCACGATGTTGGCTTTAGGGGTCACTAGGGACGGTTGGTAATGAGTCAATTATTGTGAGGACTTGCCGAGTATTACACGGAAGTGACTTGGGCTAAGCAGACGGGTCATTTATGATGGATATAGCCGTAGTGAATAGGATTGAATGATGAAACAAATCAAAGTGCTGGCACAATTTTATGTCGACTTGTTAGTGAGGCTAGGGTTAGTGAGGTTCAGCTTGCTGCTGGCTTTGGCTTTGGTCGCGCTTGCGGTTGTGGTTCAGGTTGGGGTCACGCTGATATTGCAAGGTGAAGTGCATAACATCGATATCGTGCGTTCGGTGTTCTTTGGTTTGTTGATCACCCCATGGGCGGTTTATTTTCTTTCTGTGGTTGTCGATCAACTGGAAGAGTCTCGGCAACGGTTGTCTAAATTGGTGACCAAGCTGGAAGAGATGCGTTCTCGTGACATGCAATTGAATATGCAACTACAGGAAAATATCAGCCAACTTAATCTTGAGATCGAAGAACGAGAAAAAGCTGAAGAGGCACGCCAGGAGGCGATGCAAGATCTAGAGAATGAAGTTTACCAGCGGGAAAAAGCCCAGCTTGAACTGGCGAAACAGAGTGTATTACTCAAATCATTTCTCGATGCGTCACCGGATCTGATCTATTACCGTAACGAAAAAGGCGAGTTTTCTGGGTGTAACCGGGCGATGGAGGAGCTGACCAACCGGAGCGAGAAACAATTGGTTGGCTTGACCCCGTGGGATGTGTATAGCGAGGATGTGGCTCGTAAGATTGCGGAGACGGATCAACAGGTTTCTCAACAGAATGTGTCGCTGACTTATGAACAATGGCTAGAGTATCCCGATGGGCGTAAGGCGATATTTGAATTGCGCAAAGTGCCATTTTATAGCCGAGAAGGACAGCGCCTTGGGCTGATGGGGTTTGGACGAGATATTACCGAGCGTAAGCAATATCAAGATGCTCAGGAAAAAGCCAGCCGAGATAAGACTGCGTTTATCTCTACTATTAGCCATGAGTTACGGACACCACTGAACGGCATTGTCGGCCTGAGTCGGATGTTGCTCGATACGGCGCTCAATGATGAACAGCGGGGGTATATGCGCACCATTCAGGTGAGTGCAATCACTCTGGGGCATATCTTCAATGACATTATTGATATGGATAAATCGGATCGTCGTCGCTTAGAGTTGATGCCAAAGCCATTGGATTTTCATGAGTTCGTGGATGAAATGGGTAACATTTCGGGTTTGATGACTGAGCAAAAGGGGTTGCGTTTTGATCTGGAGCGCCTGACGGATCTACCTCGTAGTATTGAGGTAGATGGTACGCGTCTGCGCCAAGTGCTATGGAACTTGATCAGCAATGCGACTAAGTTCACCAAAGACGGTGGCGTGGTGATGTCGGTGACCAGTGAGGTGGTTGATCATCTCGCGCATATTACCTTTGAAATTGAAGACAGCGGGATAGGGATCCCTGAGGGCGAGATGGATAAGATTTTCGCCATGTACTACCAGGTAAAGGATGAAAATGACAATCTTCATGCTGTTGGAACCGGTATTGGTTTAGCGGTTTCACGTCAATTGATCCAGATGATGGGGGGGGATATCACCGTCAGTTCCGACGTGGGTGAGGGCAGTACCTTTACCGTGACCTTGACGGCACCTGTGGTCGAGCTGGCTGAAGAAGAAGAAATCATGCCAGTAGAAGAGCAGGTTGGCCTGCATATTTTCATGGTGGAAGACATTGAGCTGAATATCACTGTCGCCAAGGCATTACTGGAAAGTTTAGGCCATGAGGTAACGGTCGCAATGCGTGGCGAAGAAGCGTTGGCGATGTTTGATCCAGAGGCTTATGACTTAGTGCTTCTGGATATTCAGCTGCCTGATATGAGCGGGTTTGATATCGCAGCTAAATTGCGGGAGCAGTATGATGACTTGCCGGCATTGGTTGCGCTAACGGCTAATGTGGTTAACGACAAGAGCGAGTATATGGATAAGGGCATGGATGATGCCCTGAGCAAGCCATTGAGCGTCAAGGCGATTACTGAGGTGATCCAGCATTTGGTGCTGACGTGCTCTCTGGATGAAGAGGACGATGACACACTGGAAGCGCATGAAACCGTGAGTGAGGATATGATAAATACCTTGCTGGACCTGGATATGCTGAGCTCTTATGTTGAGATTGTTGGTCCTCAACCGGTGTATGCCAGCATCGCGATGTTTGAGGAAAAAATGCCGGAATATATCGCGATACTCGACTCCAATATGGTTGCTAAAGATCAAGATGGTATCAAGTTTGAGGCGCATAAAATCAAAGGCGCAGCGAGTTCGATAGGATTAAAACATATTCAGCAGGTTGCTCAGAAAGCGCAGTCACCGGAATTACCGGCATGGTGGGAAAATATCAATGACTGGGTCGATGAAATCAAGGAGGGCTACCAGAATGATCTACAGGTATTGAAAAGCTGGTTAGCGCAACAAGGGGGAGAAAGATGAAAGTATGGAGCAAAACATGTTGGATAATGGCAGGCCTGATGTTGTTGATGGGGTGTAATGATGCCTCAGAGGGGGAGTCGGTGACGGAATCAAAATCACAGAAGCAAGTGACAAAACCCATCGGTCAAGCCAGCGGAAGTAAGGTCGCCCCCGTAGCATTACCGTCGAGCGTTGATATCTGGCAATCGCCGGAAGAAATCACCCTTGCCGGCGTAACGCTTTATCTGGGCAGTGAGCTCTGGCTCAATAGTATGCCGGTTATTGGTGATGACGGTACCCAGCCCGCGATGAAACTGTTTGCTGCGGTACGTGTACTGACGCGTGACATAAAGCCTCTGCCTAAAGGGGTTGAGGTGACCCAGGTATTGCTTGAGCAAGATAAGCAGCAATGGCTGGTTCAGCAGGATTTGGAAGTGAGAGCCAATGATGATAAGAGCTTGGAGCTGGCTCTACGTGGTGGCCCTGAATGGCTATCTGGTAGCAAAGTTGATGTGGCAGTGACGGTGCTTTATCAGGGGAAAGAACAGACGTTAGTACAGAAGGCGGTGCTAATTAGCCAAGTATTCTAATCTTGATCTGAATAAGGCGTTAATCATTGTTGCTGATTAACATTGCTGAATGGTCAGATAAACAAAAAGGCTCCCAGGGAGCCTTTTGGCATTGAGATTGTCGGGAAGCTTATTCGTCTTCCAGATCACCGCAGAAACGGTAGCCTTCGCCATGGATGGTGGCAATGATTTCTGGGGTATCAGCTACTGATTCAAAGTGTTTACGGATACGGCGAATCGTTACGTCAACAGTACGGTCATGCGGCTTGAGTTCGCGGCCCGTCATTTTCTTCAGTAGTTCAGCACGAGTCTGGATTTTGCCTGGGTTTTCACAGAAGTGAAGCAGGGCACGGAACTCAGAGCGAGGTAGCTTGAACTGATCACCGCTTGGGCTAACCAGTGAACGGCTGTTGATCTCTAGTGACCAGCCGTTGAACTCATAACGCTCAACCAGACGCTTGTCTTCTGTTGGCAAACCTTGGTTCATCGCACGTGTTAGCAAGTTACGCGCACGGATAGTTAGCTCACGAGGGTTGAATGGTTTGGTAATGTAATCATCTGCACCAATTTCCAGACCCAAGATCTTGTCAACTTCGTTGTCACGACCAGTTAGGAACATCAGTGCCATATCGCCTTGTTCACGTAGTTCACGTGCTAGCAATAGGCCATTTTTACCTGGTAGGTTGATATCCATGATCACAAGGTGAACAGGGTGCTCTGACAACATTTGGTGCATTTCAGCACCGTCATTAGCTTCAAATACGGTGTAACCTTCTGCCTCAAAAATGCTCTTCAAGGTGTTACGTGTTACGTGCTCGTCTTCTACAATTAGAATGTGAGGGGTTTGCATTGGCAGTACCTAATTTCAAAAAACTGAATCTGGACAAAAACAGAATAGTTAAATTCTATAAAAAAATTCACATACAGGCAAAATATTGGGAAAAATACGTGTTATATCGTATTTATCTTGCCTGCTTGGTACGCCATCCATTAATCCAGCTCATCATCAGGTGATTGCTTGTTGCTGAAAAAAGCCCTGATTAGGGGGCATTGGCTACAATTTCCGTGGGATGGCGACAATTGTATTCACTTAACAGCTCGCTAACAATATTTGGGTTTTATTTCCGTACGGCTTTCGAACATTTTCTTGATTTATGTCAAACAGAATGAAGCGTATTACGATTCTTCACTTTGTTTAACATTCGCTACAAAAAAAAACCTTGTGTCGAAGTTGACTCGATTTTCATGTGAAAATGTTTGGAGAAACTGTAGCTACTAGTCGATTGTTTTTAATCTTTGGCAACACACCATTTACCCAAGATTGTAATTTTAACAGCATTAACACTGAGACGTATTGTCATTGGTAACACTGTTTAGGTGATTGTCTGGGCTTTTTCTACACTGGAAGTAAGTAAAGTATGAGAATTGAGTAATGATAACAGGGGGAGCGCTATGAATAAGAGTCGGGGATTGAAAGATTTAACACCGGATCTGTGTGATCACTTTGAGCAGGATGTGCGTTGGTTACCGTTGGCATTGAATGATTACGGTGGTCGAGGGGTGTTTTATGGTGAAGTTGTGACCTTACGTTGTTTTGAGGACAATAGCTTGGTCCGGAATATTATTGCTCGACCAGGTAAAGGGAAAGTACTGTTTATTGATGGCCATGGTTCCTGTACCAAAGCGCTATTGGGGGATCAGCTGGCGATGCTGGCACTGAAAAATGGTTGGGAAGGGATCGTGATCCATGGTGCGGTTCGGGATGTCGGGGTGATGGCGACATTTGATATTGGGGTGAAAGCATTGGGCACCTGTCCGATCAAAACGCTAAAGCGTCAGACTGGTGAGGAAAATGTGACCTTAATCGTGGCCCATACTCTGATTTATCCCGGTGACATGGTATATGCTGACCATAACGGTATTGTTTTTAGTAAGCACAGTTTGGATTTGTCAGTGTTATAGCGCCTAGTGCTTAAAATTTAGCACCTAGCACCTAGCACCTAGCACCTAGCACCTAGCACCTAGAACCTAAAACCAATGCCCAACTGGTAGACTTGCTCTAGTGATTCGTAGTCCATTGTTGCATGGAGATTAAGGTGTTCGGTAAGATCGTACTGGCTCGACACTTCAACGCTGAGCACGGTATCTCGGTTTTGGGTTTCAGAAGAGACGGCACTGTGTAAGCTTAGGCGTGGAGAGAGGGTGTATTTCACTCCAGAGAGTAATCCTCGAGTGGCGGATTGGCTATCATTGCCACTTTTGAGTCGAGTACTGAGATAGAGTGCGGTATTGTCTGAGAGAGAGTAGGTATAGCCACTGTCGATTTGCCACAGATCAAACTGCCCAGCCCCCCGAGATTGGGACGAGAGGAACCAGCCTGATGATGCGTTATCATCAAACGTGTTGAGAATTCCATTTCTGTCTGCTGCTGTTGTTGGTAATGCCACTACCAGCAGGGCAACTGTGATTAGCAATAATCGCATCAATCACCTTCCCTGTTATTTTTAGGATTAATTTGTCATTGTTATGCCACAAAATAATACTAGGCCAGCTTGGGTGAAAAAGACATCTTCAATTATTATTGATGTGGCCTGAAATCACAGTTTTATTTCGGGCAAAGCTTTGAGTCTATGTTGATCTCGATAGGGATAAACATCCTCAAAGATCCCATTGTTGATATTGCGTTGCAGTTGCTGCCAATACGCCGGATCAAATAAATCGTGGTGTAGTTCGTTGAACAGTGCTCTGACTTTTGGGTTGATTAATAAAAAAGTTTTAAACTCTTCCGGAAATACGTCATTTATTCCGACGCTATACCAGGGCTCTGCCGCCATTTCATCTTCAGGATAGCGTGGTGGTGGGATCCGTCGAAAGTTCATCTCGGTCATGTAACTAATTTCATCATAGTCATAGAACACCACCCGTTTATGTCGCGTGACGCCAAAGTTTTTGAATAACATGTCACCTGGAAAAATGTTAGCTGCAGCAAGTTGCTTGATGGCTTTGCCGTATTCATCAACGGCGTGGCGGAGGTCATCATCATTGGCCTGTTCGATATAGAGGTTGAACGGGATCATACGCCGCTCGGTATACAGATGCTTAATGATGATTTGACTGTCAGTGACGGTGATAATTGATGGGGCAACCTCAAGTAGTTCGTCGAGCAGCTCCTGACTGAAGCGGTGTCGGTCAAAGCTAAAATTACGGTATTCCTGCGTATCGGCCATCCGGCCGACCCGGTCGTGTTCTTTTACTAGCCGGTATTTTTCTCTGACCACTGCGTGATTTATGTCTTTTTGTGGCGCAAATTTGTCTTTAATGACTTTAAAGACAAAGCCATAGGATGGCAGCGTGAACACCGACATCACCATGCCTTTGATACCGGGGGCGAGGACAAATAGATCATCAGAGTGCTCAATGTGATGAAGAAATTCGCGGTATAGTTCGGTTTTACCATGCTTTTGGCAGCCAATAGCCGTATATAACTCTGCTTTGGTTTTATTGGGGATTAATTCACATAAAAACCTTACCAGAGCCGCGGGGGCGGGGGCATAGACCATGAAATACGAGCGGGCGAAGCCGAATAGGATGCTGACATCATCAACATCGCATAAGCAGGCATCAACATAGAGCGTATTTTCTGCGGTGGTTAAAATCGGTAAGATCAGCGGGTAACTGTGGTGCTCATCGAGTCGAATACGACCAATGAGATAGGCGGCTTTATTGCGAAAGAAGGGCTCTCGGATCATTTCGATTATGGGTGATGATGCATTGAGAGTTGCGATTCGTTGGTTTAAACATTGGCTAAGTAAACCGATATCTCGTGGTTTATCCTGCCAATCTAAGCTGAATGGACTGTCATCCAGTATGCGTTGGATCAGGGTCTCGATACCGGCCCCTGTATTGTAGAGCCGAGTCAGAGCGGTGGGATAGGAAGGTATGCGACCTTCTTGTGAGCTATGTACGAATAATTTGTCGCGGTTAATATCACGGTGATCAAAAATTCGGCAATAGACAGAATTAAAGAAACTTTCTGCTATTTCATAACGGGGATAGTCAAGGAGTAAATCTTCATAGGCGTTTTTAACCGCCATTAGGAAGGTTTGATTGGCATAGCGTTGTCCCAGCATGATATTGATTTGGCTGGTTACCAGCGCAACATGATGGTCATAGAAGGTAATGCGGGTTTTTAGGGCTTGCTGTACCGCAGGCCAGTCTTGTGACTCAAATCGTTCCTGCGCCCCAGCAGTGACATCGAGGAAGCGGCCATACATGGCATCAAAGCCTTGCAAGATAGTATGAGCGACTAATTGTTCCATTGCTGTTGCCATCCGGGATCCCTCCGAATTTTAATAGATCAGAGCTTGAGCTGGGCTTTCTCCCAAAATGCACGTTGAGTTGCTGGTATATATATCAGCAAAGCGCGGTGATATTAACCCTATATACTATGCATGCAGATAGCGATTAGTGCAATTTTTATACTGATTTGGGATGCCAGAATGACGCATTTTTACTCGTAGTGTAATAAAAATATTCGAATCGGCGTAAATTGCTGGTTGACTCGCCATAGGGATTCCGGTAAACGTAAATAAGAAGTTTTTTTGGGTTGCGTTTCAGGAACACTATGTATTACGTCATCAGCACAACCACCATTATTATTACCGGCACCATGGTTGCTGGGGTGGGCTGATGCGCAAATGAATTGCAAGGAAAAGCCCACATCCACCCCGATGTGGGCTTTTTTTTAACCTGTCATTTTATTCTCTTGGGGCATGATGCCCTGGAGCAAGGTTTAGGAAGCTGGGAGTAGGGAATGCGAGTATTAAAATTTGGCGGATCATCATTGGCTGACGCTGATCGCTTTGCACGAGCGGCAGATATCATCGTCAATAATGCCCAGCAGGGCGCGGTTTCGGTGGTGCTATCAGCGCCTGGTAAAGTCACCAATAAATTGGTTGCCGTGATTGAAAATAGTGTCCAGCATGGCGAAGCCGAGTTGCAATTGCAGGATTTGGAAGCAGTATTTACGGCGTTGTTTTCGGGATTAAAGGCTGTCGAACCAGCCTTTGACAAAGTTGCCCTTGACGCTAAGCTCACGAGTTCGCTCGGTCAGCTCAAGCAGTATGTTCATGGTATCAAGCTGCTTGGCTTATGCCCGGATAATGTTTACGCAAAAATCATCAGCAAGGGAGAGCGCCTTTCAATTGCAGCCATGCAATCATTGTTGCAGGCCAGAGGTCAGGCAGCCAGCTTGATTGATCCTGTTGCTTATCTGCTGGCTGAGGGGGATTACCTTGAGGCACATGTTGATATTGAAGCCTCGACCCAAAACTTCCGTAATCATCCACTTACCGACGGCCATGTGCATATCATGCCTGGCTTTACTGCCGGTAATGAAAAAGGCGAATTGGTCACATTGGGCCGAAATGGCTCTGATTACTCCGCCGCCGTTTTGGCCGCATGTTTACGTGCTGAATGCTGCGAAATTTGGACTGATGTTGATGGCGTTTATAGTTGCGATCCTCGTCTGGTGCCCGATGCCCGTTTACTGAAATCCTTAAGTTATCAAGAGGCGATGGAGTTGTCTTATTTTGGTGCATCGGTATTGCATCCGAAAACCATTGCCCCGATTGCTCAGTTCCATATTCCGTGTTTGATTAAAAACAGTTTTAGCCCGCAGGGGGCTGGTACCTTAATTGGCCTTGATACGGGTGAAGATCAACTGGATATCAAAGGGATCACGACCCTTAACAATCTCACCATGGTTAACGTATCGGGGCCTGGAATGAAAGGCATGGTCGGGATGGCCGCCCGTGTATTTGGTGCGATGTCATCAGCAGGGGTTTCCATTGTGTTGATCACTCAGTCGTCATCTGAGTACAGTATCAGCTTCTGTATTGAGAGTGAGGATAAGCGGGTTGCCCAGCAGGCATTAAAAAATAGTTTCGAGCTGGAACTTAAAGAGGGACTGCTTGAACCTGTTGAGTTTATGGATCAGGTGGCGATTGTTACGTTAGTCGGAGATGGTATGCGTACTTCTCATGGCGTAGCCTCTCGGTTCTTCACCTCATTGGCTGAAGTGGATGTCAATATTGTCGCGATTGCTCAGGGATCGTCTGAGCGTGCCATTTCAGCCGTGATCCCAGCCGATAAAGTCTCGGTCTCGGTGAAAGCGTGTCACGAGAATTTATTTAACAGTCAGCATAACCTCGATGTCTTTGTGATTGGTGTCGGTGGGGTCGGTGCGGCGCTAGTGGATCAGGTACATCGTCAGCAGGCAAAACTTGCTGATAACGGTATTGTGATCCGAGTTTGTGGACTGGCAAATAGCAAGGGGTTGTTGCTCGATAGCAATGGCTTGGATCTCGAAAATTGGCGTGACCTCATGGGGCAGGCTTCTGAGCCTCTTAATCTGGCCCGAATGATTCAACTGGTTAAACGTAATCACATTATCAACCCCGTGATCATTGACTGTACTTCTGACCAAGGGATCGCTGAGCAATATACCGATTTCCTCGCCTCTGGTTTTCATGTAATCACCCCCAATAAAAAAGCGAATACTGCCAGCATGGCGTATTACCAGCAGTTGCGTCAGGCTGCGCGTTCGACTCGCCGGAAATTCATGTATGACACCACCGTTGGTGCGGGACTGCCAGTGATTGAAAACTTGCAGAATTTATTGGCGGCCGGGGATGAATTATCACGGTTCTCGGGCATTTTATCCGGTTCAATGTCGTATATTTTCGGCAAGCTTGATGAGGGCATGAGTTTCAGTGAAGCGACCACGGTCGCGCGAAATAATGGTTTTACCGAACCCGATCCTCGAGATGATCTCTCTGGGATGGATGTTGCCCGTAAATTATTGATCCTTGCCCGTGAGGCGGGAATGGTACTGGAGCTGGAGGATGTAGTCGTTGAACAAGCGTTGCCACCGGGTTTTGATGCTGGTGGTTCTGTGGATGCCTTCATGGCACGCTTGCCTGAGGCTGATGCCTATTTTAGTCAGCTTTCGGCGGATGCGGCAGCAGACGGTAAAGTTCTGCGCTATGTGGGTGAAATCGATAATGGCATATGCAGCGTTAAGATTGCAGCCGTGGATCCGGATGACCCAATGTTCAAGATCAAGGATGGCGAGAATGCATTGGCTTTCTATAGCCGCTATTACCAACCGATTCCGTTAGTGTTGCGGGGTTACGGTGCTGGTACTGAAGTGACGGCGGCAGGAGTATTCGCCGATCTGATGCGGACGTTAGGCTGGAAATTAGGAGTTTAAGATGAGTGTTGTTGTATATGCACCAGCCTCTATTGGCAATGTTAGCGTCGGTTTTGATGTGCTGGGGGCTGCAGTGTCTCCTGTTGATGGGACGTTACTAGGTGACAGAGTTCAGGTTGATGCGGGCTCGCAACCATTTACGCTTACCTGTGTCGGGCGTTTTGTTGATAAGTTACCGGCTCAAGCAGAAGAGAATATCGTCTATCGTTGCTGGCAGGTGTTTGCCCGCGAGCTAGACAAAAAGGGACAGCGTTTAAAATCTGTGGCGATGACCCTTGAGAAAAACATGCCGATTGGTTCCGGCCTCGGCTCGAGTGCCTGTTCGATCGTTGCCGCTCTTGATGCGCTGAATCGTTTCCATGATCTGCCGCTCAATGAAATGGAATTGCTGGCATTGATGGGGGAGATGGAAGCGGAGATTTCCGGCAGTCTGCATTATGACAATGTCGCGCCTTGTTACTTGGGCGGGCTACAGCTCATGGTGGAAACAATGGGGATCATTAGTCAGCCAGTGCCTTGCTTTGATGAGTGGTATTGGGTGATGGCTTATCCGGGGATCAAAGTGCCTACGGCTGAAGCACGGGCCATTTTGCCCTCTCAATACCGCCGTCAGGATGTGGTTGCGCACGGTCGCTACTTAGGTGGTTTTATTCATGCGTGTCATTCTCAGCAACCTGAGCTAGCAGCAAAAATGATCAAAGATGTGGTCGCAGAACCGTATCGTGAACGTTTACTTCCTGGTTTTGCGGATGCGCGGCAATATGCGCTAGAGGCCGGCGCATTGGCTAGTGGGATCTCTGGCTCCGGACCGACCATGTTCAGTGTTTGTGATGACTTAGACGTGGCCAACCGTATTGCACGATGGCTCCAAGAGCATTATGTTCAGAATGATGAAGGATTCGTCCATGTTTGTCGGTTAGACGGACAGGGATCAAAAGTAACAGGAAGTGAGCTGTAACCATGAACTTATACAACTTAAAAGATCACCAAGAACAAGTCTCATTCGGTCAGGCGGTCCGTCAAGGATTAGGCCGTAACCAAGGGTTATTTTTTCCATCGGCATTACCTGTTTTTGATGATATTGAATCGCTGTTAGCGCTGGATTTTGTCAGCCGTAGCAGCAAAATACTCTCCGCTTTCATTGGTGATGAACTGGCTCAAGATACCGTTAGCCAGATGGTCACCAATGCATTTCAGTTCTCAGCCCCTGTGGCAGAGGTGAAGCCGGGGATTTACGCACTGGAATTGTTCCATGGACCGACCTTGGCCTTTAAAGATTTTGGCGGTCGCTTTATGGCACAATCATTGGCAGCGGTATCAGACAGTGATGGCAAAATCACGATTTTGACGGCCACGTCTGGCGATACAGGGGCTGCCGTTGCCCATGCTTTTTATGGTATGGACAATATCAAGGTCGTTATTCTCTACCCGAAAGGTAAGATCAGCCCTTTACAGGAGAAAATGTTCTGTACGCTCGGCGGGAATATCACCACCGTCGCGATTAACGGCACCTTTGATGACTGCCAGACATTGGTCAAGCAGGCCTTTGATGATGCACCGCTACGTCAGGAGATAGGACTTAATTCGGCTAACTCCATTAATATCAGTCGCTTGATGGCGCAGATTTGCTATTACTTTGAAGCGGTGGCCCTGCTACCCAGAGATCAGCGTGAAGAGTTAGTCATCTCGGTACCCAGTGGCAACTTTGGTAACTTGACCGCAGGTTTATTAGCGAAGGCCATTGGCTTGCCAGTGAAGCGCTTTATTGCTGCAACCAATGTCAACGATACCGTTCCTCGCTACCTGCAGACGGGAACCTGGGCGCCAGAGCCGACAGTTGCGACCATTTCAAATGCGATGGATGTCAGCCAGCCGAATAACTGGCCGCGGATTGAAGAGTTATGCCGTCTGAAGGGCTGGGGGCTTGATGAGTTGGGTTACGGTGCAGTGACAGATGAGCAAACCGCAGCGACCTTGATCGAGATGAACCAAGTGGGTTATCTGTGTGAGCCTCATGGTGCCATTGCCTACCGGATCCTGACTGAGCAACTGGTCGAGGGAGAGACGGGTCTGTTCCTCTGCACCGCACATCCGGCTAAATTTAAGGAAGTGGTGGATGATATCCTCGCTAAGGATATTGAGCTGCCAGGGCCTCTGGCCAAGCATAATGTGATGGAACTGCTATCACTTGAGCGTGATAACGATTTTGACCAGCTGAAAGTTGTATTACGTGATGTACAGTAAGCCGTAAAAGATAGACACACAAAGGGAGCTATTTCGGCTCCCTTTGTTATATCGCAAGGTGTAAATTCAGATATAAAAAAAACGGCATCATTGATGCCGTTTTTTATGCTAACAGGGTGTAATAATTACAGGCTGTTAGTGAAAGTACGAGCGATAACGTCTTTCTGCTGTTCTGTAGTTAGCGAGTTGAAACGAACCGCATAGCCAGAAACACGAATAGTTAGCTGTGGGTAGTTTTCAGGGTGTTCAACTGCATCTAAAAGCGTTTCACGCTTAAGTACGTTTACGTTAAGGTGCTGACCGCCTTCAATTTTAGCTGGTGCTTCGATTGGCAGTTCGCGAAACTCGATGTCGCCCAGGTCAGAAGTGGTTACAACTTGGTCAGCTTCGAAGCCAGCAGCCGCTGCAACACAACGAGCTTCGTTCTTCTCGCTGTCTAGTAGCCAGATTGAATTTAGTAGATCGTCGTTTGCCGCTTTAGTAATTTGAATACCTGTGATCATGACTTTCTTCTCCAGAAGGATGTTGTTAATTTTTAGATTTTTTCGTTGAGTTGCGTATTATATATCTCGATGGTGATTATTGTGTATTGATTTAGATCAAATTACAACAAAAAACCTTAAAAACTTCAGGGCTGTTTTGTTGAGCTAAGTCAATTAACCCTCATATTTATTGATACTATTCAAATAGTTTATCAATTAAAAAATAATTGAAACGATCATTTGTAGTAAAATTACATCAAAATTTAGCTTAAAAAAGCAACGATCGCCGTGCTTATGGGCGTTGTAGAAAGGTGTTTTGTTGCCTTCGGTGTTGGTTAGCAACAGCTAAATGAGTTAAAAAAATAGAGAGTAGATAAGTAATGAAATTGATTGGAGCTCATGTTTCAGCAGCGGGAGGTGTACATTTTTCACCTGAGAATGCTCACCAGATTGGCGCCAATGCGTTTGCGCTATTTACCAAAAATCAGCGGCAGTGGGTGGCCAAGCCTCTTGAGTACGATGTGATTACTGCATTTAAGGCGCGCTGTAAGCAATACGGTTTTAGTGCTGATGCGATTTTGCCGCATGATTCCTATTTGATTAATCTGGGCGCCCCTGAGGTTGATAAGCTGGAAAAATCTCGGGCTGCATTTATTGATGAGATGCAACGGTGTCAGCAACTAGGATTGACGTTACTGAATTTTCATCCCGGTAGTCATTTGAAAAAAATCAGTGAAGCAGATTGTTTAGCATTGATCGCCGAGTCTATTAATTTAGCTCATCAACAGGTACCTGATGTGATTGCGGTGATTGAGAACACCGCAGGTCAGGGTAGTAATTTGGGTTGGCGGTTCGAGCACTTGGCTCGCATTATTGAACAAGTGGAAGACAAAACCCGAGTGGGAGTGTGTATTGATACCTGCCATACATTTGCAGCCGGCTATGATCTGCGTACGGAAACAGCAACTGACCTGACGTTTACTGAGTTTGATCACGTGGTGGGGATGCAGTATTTGCGCGCGATGCACTTGAATGATTCGAAAGGTGGTTTGGGCAGTCACCTTGACCGTCATCACAGCCTTGGTGAAGGTGCGATTGGCTGGGATTGCTTCCGTTATTTGATGCAAGATAGCCGCTTTGACAACATGCCATTAGTATTAGAGACGATTAATCCAGATATTTGGCAGCAGGAAATTGCGACGCTGCGCTCGTTTATTCCGGCACAGTAAAGTACCTTGGTGCGGGTTCAGTCAATTGAACAATGTATAAACCGACAGTTAAAGAGTAAAGGAAAGTGAGATGACCCAGAGGGTGACTTGGCAAGATGTGATTAACGCTGAGCGAGAGCAAGCGTATTTCCAGCACATAGAACATTATGTTGCCGCTGAGCGGGCGGCAGGTAAAGCCATTTATCCTCCGCAGGAGGCGGTTTTCAGTGCGCTGGATGCAACGCCATTATCAGCGGTAAAGGTCGTTATCTTGGGTCAGGATCCTTATCATGGACCCGGTCAAGCACACGGCCTAAGTTTTTCAGTTCGTCCGGGAGTGAAAGTGCCCCCTTCGCTGGCGAATATGTACAAAGAGCTGGTGGCTGATATTCCTGGGTTTACTACGCCGTCTCATGGTTTTTTACAATCCTGGGCCGAGCAGGGAGTGTTGTTACTCAATACCGTATTAACGGTCGAGCAAGGCAAGGCGCATTCCCACGCTAAAATTGGCTGGGAGATCTTCACTGACCGCTTGATTGAAGTGATAGAGCAGCACTGCGAGGGCGTGGTTTTCTTACTTTGGGGGAGCCACGCACAGAAAAAAGGCTGTAAAATTAACACCATGCGGCATCATGTCTTGCAATCTGCTCATCCCTCCCCCTTGTCCGCTTACAGAGGCTTCTTTGGTTGCCAGCATTTTTCACAGGCCAATGCGCTATTAAATCAGATGAATAAGTCGGAGATTAATTGGATGTTAGAAGAAATCGCTATATCTGACGAAATGTGATGGTGTTGTGATCTTTTTGCTTGTCCGATAATCAGGATCAAGGTGAAAAATCTTATCTGGGCATACACTTTTAGTAATGGATAAATAACTGGGAGGTACGCACAATGATATTGGATGAGATTCATACTGAGCATGGCTATATTGGGCGTCTGCTGACGCTATTACAGCAAAAATTAGCGGCAATACGTAACGGTCAGGAAGTTAACTATAGCTTGATCAAAGATATTGTCAGCTACCTGCAAAACCATGCCCAATACTGCCACCATCCGAAGGAAGATGTGCTCTACCATTATTATCAAGCACATTATGCGGATGAGGCCGAGCAGATGGAAAGTTTGGAAAAAGAGCATGAAAAACTGGCTGAGCTAACGCATGAATTTGCCGATACAGTGGATATGATCCTAATGGATGCTGTGATCCCTCTTGATGTGTTTGCTGACAAGCTCAATACGTTTGTTGATTGTCAAAAAGCCCATCTTGAGTTTGAGGAGCGCAAGATCCTACCATTGATCCGCTTGCATTTTACCCCTGAAGACTGGCAAACCGTATCAGAGCTGTACGAGAAGTGCGATAGTGACCCTTTGTTCGGTAACCAAGTTTCTGACTGCTATCGTCACTTGGCTCAGCGGCTTCATGCTTAGCCGTTGGAATGAAAGAGTCGGCCTTAGCCGACTCTTTTGTTATCGAATACCAGTAAGATGTGCTTAGAAATCAATATCGTCTGAGACGGTATTGAAGATATCAATATCAGCCAATTCACGGCGCAATCTTTGCCTGTCTTTCAGGGCCTCAATCTCACGCCATTTACGTTTAACGGGTTTGCCTCGAGAGCCACGACTGGGCATCTCGGCGGCTAGAAGGTCATCGAATGCATAGCTGTCCATAGAGCACCTCTTCCTTAAATCGCTCACTAGTTAAATATCATAACAAGGCCAACCATAAAATTGATGTGTTTCGCATTTGTTGCTAATCGATGAATTTTTTATGTGCGTTAGTTCTCAATATGCTGGTGCAGTAGAAAAAATGAACCCGATGACAGTGAATTCGGCGACAATAAATCATCCGTTATGAGGGGATTCTCAGCAGCAAAAGCACCATTACGCCATGATTACCCATTATTCTTAAGTGGGATATTGATTTTTGCAGGCTAAGTTTGCATGATCATCTGCCATCTGTAGTTATAACCTGTCATAAGATGTGTTCCGGATACTCCGGTATACCATTTGCGGTTACATGTCGACAACATAATAACTGTATCCAGTGGCGGTCTGTTCTGTGAATCACATCTATCGGCCACTGTCATTTACCACATAATAAAACTAAGGTTGTAGTACCCACTCAGTGATCGTAGCGCGCTCGCTATGTTCGTGCCATGTGTTGACTGAGAGGTAGGGTTACAGCATTTTCCTATTTGCGGATGACTGGTGAATTGTCCAGCCATCCAGCGTTTGACTGATTTTGAGGGGTAGGCGTGTCAAGTCAGATTAATTTTTTGAACGATCTGTTATGGGGCTCCGTACTGATTTATTTGCTGATCGGCGTTGGCGTATTCTTTACCTATCGGTTGGGGTTCATCCAGTTTCGTCACTTTGGCCATATGTTCAGTGTCATGAAAAACAGCCGAAAGTCTGATAAGGCGGGAATTTCCTCTTTTCAGGCATTGTGTACCAGTTTGGCAGCTAGGGTTGGTACGGGTAACATGGCCGGTGTTGCGGTTGCCCTAACCTTGGGCGGCCCCGGTGCTATTTTCTGGATGTGGTTGATTGCCATGCTCGGCATGGCAACGGCGTTTGCCGAAAGTGCATTGGCACAATTGTATAAGACTCGTGATGATGAAGGTAATTATCGCGGTGGTCCGGCTTATTACATGGAAAAAGGCCTCGGTATGCGTTGGATGGGGATCGTGTTCTCCATCTTTTTGATCATCGCATTTGGCTTAGTCTTTAACTCGGTGCAGGCAAACTCTATCAGCTTGGCAATGAATGTTGCGTTTGGCTGGAACCCAACTTATGTTGGCATCGCATTGGTGCTGATGACCGGGGTGATCATTTTCGGTGGGCTGCGAGCGGTTGCACGTACTGCTGAGATTTTAGTGCCGGCAATGGCGTTGTGCTATTTAGTTTTGGCACTCTTTATCATGTTTGCCAATATCGAGAAGTTACCTGATGTGCTGGGAATGATCTTCCGTAGTGCATTTGGCCTGGAAGAGGCCGCCTCTGGAGCACTTGGCTATACCATTGCACAAGGGATGATCAATGGCCTTAAACGCGGTCTGTTTTCTAATGAAGCAGGTATGGGGTCGGCACCGAATGCGGCAGCGTCGGCAACCCCTTACCCGCCACATCCCGCGTCTCAGGGCTATGTACAGATGCTCGGCGTATTTATGGACACCATTGTGATCTGCTCAGCTACGGTAGCGATTATCCTGATGTCAGGTGAATATGTACCACATAGTGAGATCACGGGGATTGAATTAACCCAGCGAGCGTTGAGTTCACAGGTCGGTGGTTGGGGGGCTATTTTCATTGCTGTTGCTATCTTTTTCTTTGCCTTTACCTCATTGGTTGCCAACTATTCGTATGCGGAAACGAACTTGATCTTTCTCGAGCATAACCACAAATTTGGTCTGATGGTATTCCGAATCGTGGTATTGGGGATGGTCATGTTTGGTGCCGTGGCTGATTTACCGACGGTATGGGCGATGGCCGATGTGTCGATGGGGATGATGGCCATTATCAACTTAATCGCGATTGTGCTGTTGTCTGGCACGGCGGTGAAACTGGCCAAAGACTACAATAAACAGCTGTCTATGGGGAAAGTACCGACTTTTGATAGTAACGACTATCCAGAGCTGCATGCCCAGCTAGAGGAAGGTATTTGGGACCGCTCAGACAAAGAGTGACGGTATTAAGCGAGTACTGCCGATGGCAGTAATAGAAAAAACCACGCGACTTTCGCGTGGTTTTTTATTGCAATGCTGTTAACATTTTCAAGACTGTTTAAGAAGGAATCTCTTATGTTAATCGTGGTATCTCCTGCAAAAACCCTTGATTATGAATCGCCGTTGACGACAGCAACATTTACCCAGCCAGAGTTAACGGCCCATGCCGCTGAGTTGATTGAGGTCTGCCGCGATCTGACCCCTGCCGAGATTGCTAGCTTGATGAAGGTCAGTGACAAGATTGCGGGGCTGAATGTTGCGCATTTTACGCAGTGGCTGCCGACGTTTACACCTGATAATGCCCGCCAAGCGATTTTGGCGTTTAAAGGCGATGTGTATACCGGGTTGGCTGCTGAAACTATGACGGAGGCAGATTTCTCTTATGCTCAGCAACACCTTCGGATGTTATCAGGGCTTTATGGTGTACTGCGCCCATTGGACTTAATGCAGCCTTATCGGTTGGAAATGGGCACCAAATTGGTTAACCCGCGCGGTAATAATTTGTATCAGTTCTGGGGGGATATTATTACCGACAAACTTAATACGGCCCTGACAGAACAAGGTGACAATATCTTGGTTAACTTGGCGTCGAATGAGTATTTCAAGGCGGTAAAAACCAAAAAATTAACCGGTACGGTGATCACCCCAGTATTCAAAGACGCGAAGAATGGCACTTATAAGATCATTAGTTTCTATGCCAAAAAGGCAAGGGGAATGATGGCGCGGTATATCATTGATCACCACGTTGACTCGATTGATGGCCTGAAAGCGTTTGATAGCGCGGGGTATTACTTTGTGCCGGCTGAATCAACAACCAGTGAGTTAGTGTTTAAGCGTGAAGAGCAAAACTAACGGTGAGTTCAGCTAGGTAGAGATAAAGAAAAGGCAAGGTATATCACCTTGCCTTTGCGATTTACTCAACGTTGACCGACGGGGTTAAGCGCCTTATTTGCTGCTAGGCTTTGGCTCTGATGCTTTTTTCTTTAGCTTCTTCACCGCTTTCTTTTGCTTTGCTGCTTTGAGTTTCTTATCAACTTTCACTTTCTTTTTCTTAACTGTTTTCGCTTTTTTAGTCGCAGGACGTAAGCCGTTGATAAAGCGCTCTGGCACTTCTTCTTTCATGTAACGGCCAATACGTTCGATCATTGACTGATCGTGCGCTTCAATGAGCGAGATTGCCATGCCCTTCTTACCTGCACGGGCTGTTCGGCCAATACGGTGCAAATACACGTCAGAGGTGCGAGGCATATCAAAGTTGATAACGTGGCTGACATCAGGTAAATCGATACCACGCGCGGCAACATCGGTCGCCAGTAGTACGTTCACTTCACCATCACGGAAACGGGCAATGGCATTATTGCGCGAGATCTGTGCCATTTCACCTTGGATCCAGCTACATTTAATGTCCATGGCTGTCAGTTGATCCCGTAGAATGCCTAGACGCTCGCGGGTTTTAATAAACACGATGCTACGCTCTGCCTGATGCTTGAGGATATTCTCAAGCAATGCCAGTTTGTGATTCATATCATCACAACGCAGATACAGCTGGTGGATTTTTTTGCGCTCGCGACGAGAAGGATCGGCATTGACTTCTACCGGCTCGGTCAAAATGGTTTGTGAGAATTCACGTACCCCTTTGCCCTCTAGCGTAGCTGAAAATAGTAGGCTCTGATTGCGCCAGCGACATTCCTTGTTGATGCGCTCAACGATTTTGGCAAATCCCATATCTAACATGCGATCCGCTTCGTCAAGGATCAGACACTCAATGGCACGACAATCGAAGCGCTCTGATTCGATATATTCCATCAGACGGCCAGGGGTCGCCACAACGATATCTTGGGTTTTGCCAAGCAGCTCAGCGTGCTCATCATAAGAGATCCCACCTGTGATAGTGAAAATCTTCTGCTGAGTATATTTCGCCAGAGCACGTGCCTGATCGGCAACCTGAATGGCTAGCTCACGCGTTGGTGTTAGGACTAAAATACGAGCAGGCCCCGGTCTTTTTCGCGGGAAATCTTGCAGGTGTTGTAACATCGGCAACAGAAACGCAGCTGTTTTGCCTGTACCGGTAGGGGCGGATGCCAGTACGTCCCGGCCATCAAGGGCAAGAGGGATAGCCTCAGCCTGGACCGCGGTTGGCCGGTCATAGCCGATTTCTTCAATGGCTTGCAGTAGCTCGCCATCTAATTCTAATTCGGAAAAGTCTCTCACCAGTCAATTCTCCTCGGGAATAAGGCTGATAACCCGTTAACTACCAGGCAAAAATATGTTGCTGGTTTCAGGCTGAATACATAAGGGGCGGCATTATAGAGATAATTGTCGCAACTATCACCGATAAAAGTACAAAAACTTTACTAAATCGGCAATGGCAAGTGCTTTGTTGATTACATCTTAAGGTAGAAATCTCGGGTTAAATCAGTAAAGGCAGCGGAATACCCCCCTTTTTGGTGGATCACCAGCGATTCTGTTGTAGTCGTCTTGTCGCTATGGGCCAGAGCAATCAGCAAACGACTGATGGGTTTTGTTTCAGTGGTGCTAATTTCACACACTCTGTGACAGAACAGCTGGTGGTTTGCTGCCGCATCTATTAATTGATGCCCTTCATAGGTTGGCAGGATTAAATTAGCTACTCCTGCTGGGCTGAGTAAATGACTTATCGCTGCCAGCAAGGTGTGATGCGACAAGGTATCAGTATGGCGTGCCGTTGCCCGGGCAGAGCAACCCGCTTGTTCACCGTGATTAAAATAAGGCGGGTTGCAGATGATGCTGTTGATCAGCCCCTTAGGCTGACTGGCTGCCCATGATGCAATATCTTGTTCAATCACATTGAGACGATGGGTCCAAGGGGTGTCCATAAAGTTGTGTCTGGCAGCCATTGCTGCACTTGGATCGATTTCAATCGCAGTAATGGTCGCTTGGTCGCACGCTGTTCGTTGGGCTGCCATTAATGCCAGTAAGCCACTGCCAGTACCGATATCCACTATCGGGCCTTGTGGATCGAGTGTTGCCCATGCACCGAGAATGACGCCGTCTGTGCTGACTGGCATACCACATTCGTGATCATTGACATGGAACTGTTTAAAGGTGAAGCCTTTTGCCATGGTTCTCTGAAACCTGTAATGATTTTGCTTTGGGTATTATACCTTAGCCGGGTGAGCTTGTCGGATCAGGTTGAGAAGAGGGGCGGTACCGAGTGACTTGTTAAGTGAATGTATACTATGGTTAATTATTTGTTATTTGGTTATTGCTTCTGTTTTAGATCTTTCTTTTTGTTGTTGATGGTTGGTCTTTGATGTTGTTTGTGGTTTTTGTTTTAGTTTTTTATGCTGGTTTTTAGCTATCACTACCAAAGATAATGGTGTTTTAAACTGGCGTGTTGCTTATTGGCTGCTTTTTCGTCATTATGCTGTGAGTAAGGTCACATTCAGCTTTTAGTTTCTTGTGGTCTTGAAGCATAATTTTAATAAAAATCACAAACACATCAACAGTACAGAGTGGAAGGTGCAGTTTGAAAAAGTCACTCAAAGCAACAGATATCTTAGCGTTAGGTTTTATGACCTTCGCATTCTTCCTTGGGGCGGGTAATATCATTTTCCCTCCACAAGCGGGCCAGCAAGCCGGTGATCATTTACTTTCAGCGATGCTGGGTTTCCTTTCTACGGGTGTTACTTTGCCTCTCGTTGCAATCATTGCGGTAGCAGTTGCAGGTGGCTGGAAAGGAATGACTCGAGATCTTCCTTCTAAGGTGGCAACCTTTCTGGCGGTGATGATTTTTATCGTGATCGGTCCAGCGTTTGCCGCACCAAGAGCGGGTTTGGTCGCCTATGAAATGGGCGTGAAACCGTTTATTACTGATGCAGGGCAGCTTAGCTTAACGCTTTTTTCTATCGCCTTTTTTGCTATAGCAATGTTCCTGTCTCGTTCACGCGGTAGCCTGATTGATCTGGTGGGTAAGGTACTCACCCCGATCCTATTCCTAGCCTTGATTGTGTTGGCGGTCGCGGTGGTGGTGAACCCTCAGGATGCGATTGAAGCGGCAAAGGGTGACTATGTCGACATGCCATTCATTAAAGGCTTTGTTGAGGGTTACAACACCTTGGATGCGGTCGCTGCACTGCTATTTGGTATGGTTATTGTTGATACCGTGCGTGATAAAGGGGTGACTGACGAAGCTGAAACACGTAAATACCTGATCATGGCGGGTCTGATCGCCGCGGCTGGGCTAGCGTTTGTTTATGTGTCACTGTTTTATCTTGGCGCAACCAGCGTTAATATTGCCGCGAATGCAACGAATGGTGGTGATATTCTTGCTATTTATGTTGCTGCATTGTTTGGCCCTGCCGGTCAGGCTATCTTGTCATTGATTGTCTTGCTGGCTTGTTTGACTACGGTTGTTGGCTTGATCAGTGCGTGTGCTGACTATTTCTCTACGCTGACTCGCTGGTCTTACGAGAAGTGGGTTGTCGTGTTGTCCGTTATTTGCTGTGTGGTCGCGAATGTTGGTCTTAATCAGTTGATTATTCTATCGCTACCGGCTTTGTTTGCGCTATACCCTATTGCGATGGCATTGGTATTCCTGACCTTCATCCGTCGGTGGTTGCCGAATCCTACCTTGTCTTATCGTGTAGTAATGCTAGTAGCATTGTCGTTCAGCATGATTGATGCGGCTAAAGTAGCGGGTTTTGATGTGTCTGCTTTCCGTGTGATCCCGCTGTTTGACTACGGGATGGCATGGCTAATGCCAACGTCGATTGCCTTGGTGATCACCTACTTCGTTGGTGCTAAAGCACCTTCGCAGCAGGAAAGCCAAACCGCTTAACAGATAGTCAGAGATACCATAGAAAAGGGATGCCATTGGCATCCCTTTTTGTTTGAGGAGCGAGCATGATTGGCCTAGAAGGTTTCACTGTACTCAGTCAGGATCTGCTCACACCATGTTGTGATTCGCTCATCGCTGTATTCATACTGGCTGTCTTCATCTAATGCGAGACCCACAAATTGACGGCCGTCATCGGTTAAAGCTTTTGAGGCGGTAAACTGGTAGCCTTCATTGGGCCAGTAACCGACAAAATGTGCACCAGTAGGGCGCAGTTTGTCATGTAGCATCCCCATGGCATCAAGGAACCATTCGGTATAACCTTCTTGATCGCCAAGGCCGAAAAGGGCAATGGTCGTACCTGCCAACTGTAACCCATCAAGTTGCTGCCAAACGGCTTCCCAGTCTTCTTGTAATTCCCCGAAATCCCATGTTGAAATGCCAAGGATCAGCATATCGTATTGGTTCATGGTCGAGATATCCGTTTCTTTGATGTTGTGCAGTTCAACCAATTCGCTACCAATACAGTCGCGGATTTTTTCAGCGGTCATTTCGGTATAGCAGGTGGTTGAGCCGTAGAATAAGCCAATTTTCATGCTGCATGTCCAGTATGTTACGGATAGTAATGAGAGTGATTCTACCTATGGCGTGTACATCTTTCATCACCTTTCAGGCTGTTGTCAGAAAATTTCGCCAGTTGGCAAAGAGGTCGTGAAGACATATGCAGTATGACGATGGTTTCTTCGGTTACATTTTGGATGAAATCGACTACTATTGAACCACTGTTTATTTATCCATGTGTTTCCTGAGGTAGTAGTGGAAAATGATGAAGTGATCATCGAGCGATTTCTCGATGCTATGTGGATGGAGCGAGGGTTGTCTGAGAACACCCTGATGTCATATCGAAATGATCTCAAAAAGCTGGAACATTGGGTGGGTGAGCAGGGGCTGTGCTTTGTTTCTGTGAGCGTAGATGATTTACAACGTTATCAGCTGTGGCTATTTGAGGCGGATTTTAAGCAGACATCGAGAGCCCGAATGGTGTCGGCGATTCGTCGACTCTTTCAGTATTTGTACCGTGAGAAACTGCGTGAGGATGATCCCAGCGCTATGCTGGTGAGCCCCAAGTTGCCAAAGCGTCTACCTAAAGACATTACCGAAGAGCAGGTGAGTGATTTGCTCGATGCGCCAGATCCGAATGACCCGATAGAGTTGCGAGATAAAGCCATGCTGGAGTTACTGTATGCGACAGGCTTGCGCGTGACGGAGTTGGTGAGCTTGACCATGGAAAATGTCAGCCTACGCCAAGGGGTAGTCCGAGTAACGGGTAAAGGTGATAAAGAGCGATTGGTACCGATGGGCGAAAATGCGATTGACTGGATTGAGCAGTTTATTCAGCAGGGACGGCCCCAGCTGCTGGGCGAAAAAAGTTCCGATGTAGTGTTTCCCAGTCGACGGGCCCAACAGATGACGCGACAGACTTTCTGGCACCGGATCAAACATTATGCGGTGATTGCAGGGATTGATTCTGATAGCTTATCGCCGCACGTGATGCGTCACGCGTTTGCGACGCACTTACTCAATTACGGGGCAGATTTACGGGTTGTTCAGATGTTACTGGGCCACAGTGATCTCTCAACGACTCAGATCTATACCCACGTTGCAACCGAAAGGCTTAAACAATTGCATCAGGCCCATCATCCAAGAGCCTAAAACATGGTAAGTGGTAATGCTGGTCGCCTCTCTGTTAGTTTGGTTATACTGAAGACAGTAAGATATTGTTGTCCCGTTGAAATTATCTTTAACTCTTGGGGTCATATACAACACTGGACTGGCCTGACGCGGCCTATATTCAGTTTGGTACTTTTGTTTTTATCTATTTTGTGAAAGGAATGAGTCAATGCGCTTTTTTGGCCGTACGTTACTTGCAACCGCTGTGGCAATGATTGCCTTTACCGCATCAGCTAAGCCTGATGAAGCAGCAATCAAAGACAAACTAAGTGGTTTAGGCCTCGTACCAGTGACGATCAGTGCATCGCCATTGCCGGGGTTGAATGAAGTCGTTACCGAGCGTGGTATTGTCTATGCCTCTGATGATGGGACTTATTTTCTAGCTGGTAACTTGTATCAAAATACAGGAGCTCAGCCAATCAATTTGACTGAGCAGAAGATGGCAAAGATCAACAAAGATAAGCTCAAGGGAATGGAAGATGAAATGATCATCTACCCAGCGAAAGACGAGAAGTATGTCGTCACGGTCTTTACTGATACCAGCTGTGGCTATTGCCGTAAACTGCATAACGAAATGCAGGCATATAATGATGCCGGTATTACCATTCGTTATTTAGCTTTCCCTCGTGGTGGCGAGCGTTCGCGTAATTTCGATGAGATGAGCGCAATTTGGGGTGCTAAAGATCCTGTTAAAGCGATGAATGAGGCCAAAAATGGCACGTTTAATCTAGTGGGCGCGCCGATGAATAAAGATCGGGTTCGCAAGCAGTATCAGCTTGGTGTTGCTATGGGAGTATCCGGCACGCCAGCGATAGTACTGGCTGATGGCACGATGCTACCGGGCTACCAGCCAGCGGATGCATTGCGCAAGATGTTAGACAGTCGCGGTTAATATCTTATCCTATGAAAGCCCGGATTTGATCCGGGTTTTTATTTTTCACCACTCATTAAGTGGTTGTTATGTTTAGTGACTTTATACCCAAGCGCCTTCACTCTGAACCTGTATATTGAGGTCGCTTGGGTATATGCCATAATGGCTAACTTACCCAATTCATCCCACCAGCCAGTAGATGTGCCCAATGATTGAAATAAAACGTCGCCCAGAGGCGGACACTAGTCAGTTTTCGGATGCCACGCCGCCGTTATTGCAGCGTATTTATGCCAGCCGAGGGATAAAGAGTGAGCAGGACTTGGAGCGCGGAGCCCGAGGTTTGCTGGGCTATAACCAGTTATTTGGTATTCAGCCTGCCGTAAACTTGCTGGTACAGGCACTGGCCGAGCAGCGGCGGATCATTGTTGTTGGTGATTTTGATGCAGATGGGGCAACCAGTTCGGCATTATCGGTACTGGCATTGCGCATGCTGGGTAGTCGTAATGTAGATTATCTGGTACCGAACCGTTTTGATGATGGTTATGGACTTAGCCCGGAAGTGGTTGAGCAGGCTGTTTCTCGAGGGGCGGAATTGATCATGACGGTCGATAACGGGGTGTCTTCCATTGCCGGTGTTGCGGCGGCGAAGGCCAAAGGGATCCCAGTACTGGTGACAGATCACCATTTGCCCGGAGATACACTGCCAGATGCCGATGCAATAGTTAATCCCAATTTGCATGAGTGTGGTTTTCCTTCCAAGGCCTTGTGTGGCGTAGGTGTCGCGTTTTATTTGATGCTGGCGTTGCGGGCTGAACTGCGTAAAGGCAGTTGGTTTACAGATCAAGGGCTCAGTGAGCCGAACTTGGCTGAATTACTTGATTTAGTCGCATTAGGTACGGTTGCTGATGTGGTCGCGCTGGATGGGAATAATCGAATTTTAGTGCATCAGGGGCTGCAACGGATCCGAGCGGGGAAATGTCGACCTGGCATTCGGGCATTGGTGGAAGTCGCTAACCGTGATCCTGCCCGAATGGTCGCCAGTGATCTCGGGTTTGCGTTAGGGCCGCGGATCAATGCTGCTGGACGGCTTGATGATATGTCTTTTGGTGTCGAATTGCTGCTGTGTGACAATATTCAGTCGGCACGACGGATGGCAACAGAACTCGATGCTCTGAATCAGACTCGTAAGGAAATAGAGCATGGCATGAAGGAAGAGGCGATGGCAATTTGCGAGCGCCTTAAATTCAATCAGCAAGATATGCCCTATGGCCTCGTATTGTTTCAACGGGATTGGCATCAGGGGGTCATCGGGATCCTTGCTTCTCGTATCAAAGAGATGTATCACCGCCCGGTGATTGCATTTGCTGATGCGGGCAATGGTGAAATGAAAGGGTCATGCCGTTCGATTCCAGGCTTGCATATGCGCGATGTGTTAGATTTAATTGATACTCAGCATCCTGGGATGATCTTAAAATTTGGCGGTCATGCGATGGCTGCAGGACTTACCATTCCTGAAGTACAACGTGAGGCATTTAGTCAGGCCTTTGATCTGGCTGTGCGTAACCAGTTGGATGAAGCGGCGCTTAAAGGGGTGTTATTGACTGACGGTGAGTTATTGCCGACAGAACTGAACTTGCCCACGGCTGAATTACTGCGAGCTGGAGGCCCATGGGGACAGCAATTTCCAGAGCCGATGTTTGATGGCCGTTTTCGGTTACTGCATCAGAAGTTGGTAGGCAGTAAGCACCTGAAAATGATGTTAGAACCTTTAGCGGGTGGCAGTGTTATTGATGCCATTGCCTTTAACATTGATGTTCGCCGCTGGCCAGACGCCTCGGTTCAACAGGTTGAGTTGGTGTATCGTCTGGATGTGAACGAATTTCGCGGAAACTGTAGCGTACAGCTGATGGTAGAGCATATTACTGCTCTGTAGCTAAAATCAGTGGTTTACTCTGTCTGGGTACGGCAGAGTAAACGGAATATTTCAAGTTGGTGACGACACTGTTTCTGTGACAGTGCTTGAAAAAAATAAATTCACCGATTCCCTTTCTTCTCCCCTGTATATTCTATCTACAATTCGATAGAATCCTTCGGTTATGTCCATTTCGGCTATGAAGAGTGGCAATGTTCGAGATTAATCCTATTAAAAACCGACTTGAGGATGTGTCAGCGCGTACTGATATCCTTAGGGGGTACCTTTGACTATGATGCTAAGAAAGAGCGTCTAGAAGAGGTCAACGCAGAATTAGAGCAACCTGATGTGTGGAACGAACCTGAGCGCGCCCAAGCGCTGGGTAAAGAACGTTCTGCCTTGGAAGCGGTTGTCGATACCATTGATCAGCTAGACCAAGGCGTTGAAGACGTTGAAGGCCTGCTTGAGTTAGCGGTAGAAGAAGAAGATCAAGAAACGTTTGACGAGATCGAACCTGAACTGGCTGAGCTTGAAGCGAAGTTGGCGAAGCTTGAGTTCCGTCGTATGTTCTCTGGCGATCACGACGCTTCCGATTGTTATATCGACCTTCAAGCGGGTTCCGGCGGTACTGAAGCACAAGATTGGACATCAATGATGCTGCGCATGTACTTGCGTTGGGCTGATGCCAAAGGCTTTAAAACTGAGATCATTGAAATCTCTGATGGCGATGTTGCAGGTCTTAAATCTGTAACTGTACGTATCAGTGGTGAATATGCTTATGGCTGGCTGCGTACCGAGACCGGTGTACACCGTCTCGTGCGTAAATCACCATTCGATTCAGGCGGTCGTCGCCATACCTCGTTTGCTTCTGCATTTGTTTATCCTGAGATTGATGACAATATCGTTATTGATATTAATCCAGCTGATTTACGTATTGACGTATACCGTGCATCAGGTGCGGGTGGTCAGCACGTAAATACCACAGAATCGGCGGTACGTATTACCCACTTACCGACAAATATTGTGGTTCAATGTCAGAACGATCGTTCTCAGCATAAGAACAAAGATCAAGCAATGAAGCAGTTAAAAGCAAAATTGTTTGAATTTGAAATGCAAAAGCAGAATGCTGAGAAGCAAGCCAGTGAAGATACTAAGTCCGACATTGGCTGGGGTAGTCAAATTCGTTCATACGTTCTAGATGATTCCCGAATCAAAGATTTACGTACTGGGGTGGAGAATCGTAACACCCAAGCAGTACTGGACGGTGACTTAGACCGTTTTATTGAAGCCAGCCTGAAATCAGGTCTGTAACCGACACCGGTTAAAATATGTAAGGGTTAACCCATGACTGATCAATTACTAGATGAGAATAAGCTGATTGCTGAGCGCCGCGCGAAACTGGATATGATTCGCGAAAATTGCAAAGCAAATGGCCACCCAAATGATTTCCGTCGCGATAGCTTAGCGGCAGATCTACAGGCTAAATACGGCGAACTAAGCAAAGAAGAGCTGGAAGAAGCTGGCCATGTGGTTGCAATTGCTGGCCGTATTATGGCCAAGCGTGGTCCATTCCTAGCGATTCAAGACGTATCTGGTCGTATTCAGTCTTATGCTGACAAAACGGTTCAGAATGAACTGAAAGAAAAGTACTCAGGTTTGGATATCGGTGACATCATCGGTATTAAAGGTGCACTGCATAAGTCAGGTAAAGGCGATCTTTACGTAAACATGGATCAGTACGAGCTACTGACCAAAGCACTGCGTCCACTTCCTGAAAAATTCCATGGTCTGACCGATCAGGAAATGCGTTACCGTCAGCGTTACGTTGATCTGATTGTGAATGAAGATTCTCGCAAAGCGATGATGATGCGTTCTAATGTAGTGAGTGCAATCCGTAGCTTCATGACCACCAAAGGTTTCATGGAAGTGGAAACACCGATGATGCACGTGATCCCTGGTGGTGCATCAGCACGTCCATTTATTACTCACCACAACGCGCTAGATATGGATATGTATTTGCGTATCGCCCCTGAGCTATACCTGAAGCGTCTGGTTGTGGGTGGTTTTGAACGCGTATTCGAGATCAACCGTAACTTCCGTAATGAAGGTTTGTCACCTCGTCATAATCCAGAATTCACCATGATGGAATTCTACATGGCGTACGCAGATTACAACGATCTGATGGATCTAACGGAAGAGATGCTAAGCAACATTGCCACAGATCTATGCGGTTCGCCAAAACTACCATATGGCGAGTACGAAATTGATTTTGGTGGCCCATACACGCGTATGAGCATGCTGGATGCGATCAAGCACTACAATCCAGAGCACGCCGATATTCAAGCGCTAACTTATGAGCTTGTGGCTGATCGTGAGCACATGGCAAATATCGCACGTAGCCTCGATATCTATGTTGAGAAGTTCTGGACATGCGGTCAGCTGCTGGAGGAAATTTTTGGTGAAACGGCTGAGCCGCAATTGATGCAGCCAACCTTCATCACTGAATACCCAGCGGATATCTCGCCATTGGCACGTCGTAACGACAATAACCCATTCATTACAGACCGTTTTGAATTCTTCATCGGTGGCCGTGAAGTCGCAAACGGCTTCTCTGAGCTGAATGATGCGCAGGATCAAGATCAGCGCTTTAGAGCGCAGATGAATGCGAAAGATGCGGGTGATGATGAAGCGATGTACTACGATGCTGACTACATCACAGCACTAGAGCATGGTCTGCCACCAACAGCAGGTCAGGGTATTGGTATCGATCGCTTGGTGATGCTGTTTACTAACACGCACACTATTCGTGATGTAATTTTGTTCCCGGCAATGCGTCCGCAGAACAACGGCTAATTTAGCCCATTAAAATCAGAACCACCCTTTTTAGGGTGGTTTTTTTTTGGCTGCAAGATGAGTCGCAGCAGAGGGGGGATCGGGAGATTAAGCTACGAGAATAAAACGAGATAGCGTATAAAATAATTATCACGTTATAAAATAGGCGTCTTCAGACCTATTTTGTGTTTTATGACCTCAAAATTTTCGAGCCAGCATTGTTAGCTATAATTATGATAGCAAACAAGTTGCATTTCGATTAATTGCCAATTTATGATCAGTGAGAGTGAATTTTACTCTGCTGTGGGCTGTCATAATATAGGTTATGGTTATTTTTGCGGTATAGGCGAGGGAATGTATTTGGGATGAAGACGGCGAAGAGATCTAGTCCGGCACTAGGGACATTGGTGGTGTTAGGAGGCGGCGAAATACCATGGCTACCGGTATTAGAGCAGGCCGGATGGCAGTGTTATCGCTGTTATGATCTGCGGGCTGCAGAGCGTTTACTGCTGGAAACTGGGCCTTGTATTGGTGTGGTGGACTTAACGCAAGATGATTTTAGTCTACAAGGCATCGCAGGGGTGGTTAATCGCAATAAACAGGCTCGTTGGCTGGCTTTGGTGCGTGATACTCAGCTTGCTAATGACGTGATTTGCCAATTTATTGTTAATTTTTGCATCGATTATTTTACGGCTCCCGTCCCAGAAACCCAGTTATTGAAAACCATTGGTCACCAGCTGGGAATGCTTCAACTTGAACGTCGAGTGTGGCCTGAGTTAGGTCAGTTTGGTCAGCATGGTTTACAGGGGGAGCAAGCCGCGATGCAGAAGCTCCGCCATCATGTGAAACGTATTGCGTTATCTGATATTCCGGTCTTGATACTCGGTGAAATAGGTACTGGTAAAGAGCTGGTTGCTCAGGCTATCCACCAGGCTTCAACCCGGTCTAAATTCGCTTTTGTTACGGTTAACTGTGAAAATATCACTGATGGCTGGATGGTTTCCTCTGGTACTGAACTCGCGGAACAGTGTTGCTTTGCTTCGGCTGATAATGGTGTGTTATTTCTCGATGAGATTGCACTGCTTGATGATGATAGACAGCTGGAACTGTTGCGGTTATTGCAGGATGAGTGTTTTACCACTGAATGCGGGCGCCAGATCAATCACAACATACGCCTGATTGTATCAACCCGTTACTCATTAGAAGAGTTGCTTGAAACAGGCGCATTACGGGAAGATCTCTATTACCGACTCAACGTTCTTAGCCTGACTGTGCCGGCTTTGCGTGATCGAGGTGATGATATCTTGCTACTGGCTGAGTTTTTATTGCTTAAATTTTCCCGTCAGTACAATAGCCCGGTTAAGCAGCTATCGGAAGCGGCCAGCCAGTTACTCAGCAGTTATTCATGGCCGGGGAATGTCAGGGAGCTGATCAGCCAGATCAAGCGAGCGATTTTGCTGGCTGATAGTAAGGAGCTTGATATTGAGCATTTTGATTTGCCTCGGCTTCATGATGATCGTCAGAGCCTGAAGAAGATCAGAGAAGACTCAGAACGTGGCGCTTTACTGACGGTTTTAGAAAATAATAAAGGGCAGATCACTGCCGCAGCAAGAGAGCTAGGGGTGTCTCGGGCCACAATGTATCGGTTGTTGAATAAGCATGACTTAGTTCCGTCTCCGCGCCATATACGTCAGAATTAGCTTCGCGGCTAGCCGTAAGGTTCGTCATATGAGACGGGAGTTAGCGTCGCGATTGATCACGTAAGGTTTCCCCCTGTCCTGATGGGCAGGGGGATTTTCAGTATCCTGATTGGTATTAAGGACAAGGGTTAGAGTATTGCACCCCAATGGCGTGAAGGTCGGTAAGCACCTCGTCACTTAACAGTAAGTCAATGCTTTGGATATTCGCCTCCAGCTGCGCCAGCGTGGTGGTGCCAATAATATTACTGGCGACAAAGGGACGCTGGTTAACGAAAGCGAGAGCCATTTGGGCGGGGTCAAGACCATGTTTATGGGCAATATCGACATAAGCCTGAGTCGCAGCAATGCCTTGAGGATTGAAGTAACGCGAAAAACGTTCGAATAACGTGCATCGTGCGCCTTCTGGGCGTGCACCATTGAGGTATTTGCCACTTAACGCACCAAATGCGAGCGGTGAGTAAGCTAATAATTCTATCCCTTCATGATGGCTGATTTCTGATAGACCAACTTCAAAACTGCGATTGAGTAGGTTATATGGGTTTTGAATTGTCACCACGCGAGGAAGGTCATGTTTTTCGGCTAAGCGAAGAAAAGACATCACGCCCCAGGGGGTTTCATTTGATAATCCGATATGACGGATCTTCCCTGCTCTGACGAGTTCTGCCAGCGCTTCCAGTGAGTCACTGAGAGTGACCCCTGAGTGGTCTTCTTTATATTGATAGTTGAGCTGACCAAAACAGTTCGTTTCACGCTGTGGCCAGTGGATTTGATAAAGGTCGATATAGTCGGTTTGCAGGCGATTTAAGCTTGCTTCTACCGCATCATGGATATTACGCCAATCGAGAGACATCTCTGGTCGGATATAGGGCAGGCTACGTGGACCTGCGACCTTGGTTGCAATGACGACTTTGCTCCTTAGGCCTGTTCTCTTTAACCAGTTTCCGATATAGCGCTCAGTGTGTCCCTGTGTTTGAGCTGTTGGCGGAACGGGGTACATCTCAGCGGTATCAATGAAATTCACCCCTCGTTCGAATGCCAAGTCTAATTGGCTATGGGCATCACGTTCGCTGTTCTGCTCCCCAAACGTCATGGTACCGAGACAGATTTTACTGACTTCTAGGGTCGAGTGGGGGATCGTATGATATTTCATTAGCCCTCCTTGGACTGCTTGCCTGAACAGTAGTGCGGTATGTCTGACTATACCGAAGCGGAACGGTCCTGAGAAGCGTAATGAGGGGCGCTGATTTTTATCACATGGCTTGATGGTTAGGGGGTTATGACCAATAGTTAACAGATAGCGTATAGTGGGAGAGAACATGAAATTGTCACAACTCAAGCACTGGACCAAGGCTGACACGGGGGGAATACCACAGTGTATCCTAACCAGCTATGCTGGATGTACCGATTACCTGATGGAAATCGAATATAAGCACCAGCTTGAACCCTTAAAAGATGAGGCTGGAGAGGTGATGAAATTTCAGTCAATTGATCAGGTTCGGGAATTATTACGGCCGTTGGGTATCCGATCGGTGATCCTGCGTATCATTGATCCTTATGATGAGTTTTCGTCAATGGCCCCAGTTACACACAGCCAGCAAGACATGACTATCGCCTTATAGCCTATGCCGAGAGGTTAGCATCAGTCTTTACTGAATAATGAAATGGCGCGCTAATAGCTCCGCGGTAAAATGGGTTTTTAGGTAGAAGCCGCGAGGCAGTATTTTGATCGGCTGGCCATTGGCACCATAAGCTTCGGTTAACGCTCGGCTATTGGCGGCTTTAGGTCGGAGTTGTAATACTTCACCGTGCCGAGCCGTGATCTGTTCAACGTGGCCGAGCACAATCATATCCATCAATTCCTCCCAGTCTTGACGTAGTTGCTGCTCTTCTTTCAGCGACGGGCTCCATAACAAAGGGGAGCCGACATGGCGATCTGCCAGTGGAATATCGCGCTCGCCTTCAACGGGGATCCACAGTACTCGCGCAAGTTTATGGCGGATATGACTGTTCTCCCAGCAGAGACCTTGCAGGCCGATAAGAGGGGCAACACAGACAAATGTTGTTTCGAGTGGCTTACCGTTATAGCCGATCGGGATTGTTTTGAGCTCAATACCAAGCTCATCAAAATCCGGCACGGGTTTACTGCCCGCTGTTGCACCTAGGTGCCATTCCAGCAACTGCCCCACCCAGCCTTTATCCCGCTTTAGATCAGGCGGTGTGATGATATTCGCTTCTAGGGCGAGCTCACCCAATGTCATACCCGCTAAAGCTTGAGCTCGCTCAAGTAATTCCTGCTCTGTACGTGGTGTTGGTTTCATATCAGCCTGCTCTATAGGGGGAGCCGATCCTATCATAGCCGAGTGAGTTGATCATGAGTTGCGGCTATTGGCGTGGTGGGATCGCGCTTAAAACTTATCCACAAGTTGGAGGGGGGAATTTATTTTATTGGCTACAACTGGGTAAATAAACAGGCGTAGGTGTTATTTTGTACAGTGTTGTGATGGGTTTTTGTGCATTTGTGTTTTTTTTATGTGGATAAAGTCACGACTGGTTGATCTTTGACCGATCCATTGGTTTTAGCAATAGACCGCTAAAATGATTAGCGGTGCCTTTTTCTTTCTTTGTATTAAATGTTGTTATATAAGGGTTTTATTGTTTTATCTCTTAATTTAAAGAGAGTGTTATAGATGAGGATGTACTTATAACGGCACTGTGTAATGGCTTTTTCACAAATCTATCCACAGAAAACGTGTATAAATGTGGGCTGGGTCTCATTCGGTTGTTTATAAAAGGTTACGAATAGTAAAGTTATCCAGAATGTGAGCTGTGGCTAGGAAAAAAGAGTGATAAGTTAGAATGTTTGTTTACCCATTGCACTGACTGTGAAAAAATCACATTTAATAGAGATTTATACTTGAGGTCGTCCAGTGATTGATGGCGATGGATACCGCCCAAATGTGGGTATTGTGATCTGTAATAGCCATGGCGAAGTATTCTGGGCTCGACGATATGGACAACACTCCTGGCAATTTCCGCAAGGTGGTATTGATGAGGGAGAAACCCCTGAACAAGCCATGTACCGGGAATTGTATGAGGAAGTGGGGCTAACCAAGAAAGATGTACGAATTTTGGCGTCTAGTCGTCATTGGCTTCGTTACAAGCTCCCTAAGCGGCTCGTACGCTGGGACTCCAAGCCTGTTTGTATCGGACAGAAGCAGAAATGGTTTCTGCTCAGTCTAGAATGTGATGAGTCAAAGGTTAATATGCAGCGTGGTAACACGCCGGAGTTCGATGGTTGGCGTTGGGTCAGCTATTGGTATCCTGTTAGGCAAGTTGTGTCTTTTAAACGTGATGTTTATCGCCGAGCGCTGAAAGAATTTGCGGCGATGGCGATGCCGTTTAAAGAGCGGAAAGACAGGAAGAAACGCCGGGTTAAGCGAGGCTAACTCAGTTGATGTAGAACAGGGCATAGTATGCTGACGCAACTTAGAGAAATTGTTGAAAAGGTGGCGAGTGCCCCGAATCTACTGGATGCCTTCGACCAGTTGGTTGTGAGTACTTGCCAGGCAATGAAAACTGAATGTTGTTCTATCTATATTGCTGATCATAAACGCCAGTGTTATACCCTTATGGCATCTAAGGGTTTAAAAAAAACGCATCGTCATATTGGATTAGCGTTTGGTGAAGGCTTGGTTGGGCTCGTAGCCGATCGTGCTGAGCCGATCAATGTAGCAGATGCTCAGCATCACCCTCATTTTAAGCTCCTTCCCGGTACCGGGGAGGAGTCTTTTCGCTCGTTTTTTGGTACTCCGATCATTCATCAGCGCCAAGTGTTAGGGGTGCTGGTGATCCAGCAACGTGAACAGCGTGAGTTTGATGAAAGCGAAGAGTCATTTTTGGTGACGCTTGCGGCTCAGCTTGCGGTGTTGTTAGCGCATACTAAAGCACAGGGTCTATGGCCAGATCAACATAATGGGTTGCATTTGGTGGGTTCAGCCGCTTCATCCGGGGTTGCAGTGGCACGGGCGTGGTGGGATGACAACCAGCCAAGACTGGAGCAGATCGCTCCAGCTTCCTGCCTAGATTGCGATGCTGAACAGGAAAGACTGAGTATTGCCATTGAGCAGGCCAGCGCTGAGTTCAGGCGGCTACGTAAGCGCTTTGACAGTGAATTGCACAAAGAAACCCTGGCTATTTTTGACCTGTTTAGCCACCTGCTTAATGACCCAATGCTGCGTAAGGATCTGTTTAGCAAAATTTCCAGTGGGGATTTAGCCGAGTGGGCTATCCGTCAGGTTGTTGAGAGTTATTCGGCCCGCTTTGCCAATATGAAAGATGATTACCTGAAAGAGCGTGCGCAGGATATTCGTGAGTTGGGGCAGCGGTTGCTGTACTTTCTCTATAATAAAGAGATGACAGAGCATCACTGGGATGAGCCTGTTGTGCTGCTAACCCGTGAATTGACTGCGGCCATGTTGGCTAGCGTTCCCCGGGATAAATTGGCCGCCGTGGTCTCGCAGGAAGGGGCGGCGAACTCCCATGCGGCGATTTTGTCACGAGCGCTAGGGATCCCGGCGATCATGGGGGTCGATTTTGTTCCTGAAAAAATCCATAACTGTAAGGTCATTGTTGACGGTTACCGTGGCGATCTTCTGGTCAACCCGAATCGACATGTTTTGGCGGAGTATACGCGTTTACTTCGAGAAGAGAATGAACTGGCAAAAGTCGTTGAAACGGAACTGGATAAGCCCGCTGAAACTCGCGATAAAGAACGGATCCATATTTTTCTCAATGCTGGGCTAAGTGCTGATACGTGTATTGCTGTCAACCGAGGGGTTGATGGTGTGGGACTTTATCGTACCGAAGTGCCTTTTTTACTGCAGCGTAGTTTCCCATCGGAAGACGAACAGACTCAGCAATATCAGTCTATTTTAGCGAGCTATGGTAAAAAGCCTGTTGTGATGCGTACCTTAGACATTGGTGGTGATAAACCTTTACCATACCTAACTATTGAGGAAGATAATCCCTTTTTGGGGTGGCGCGGGATCCGTTTTACCCTTGATCATCCGGAAATCTTTTTGATTCAGGTGAGAGCGATGTTGCGAGCCAGCATTGGCTTTGACAACATGGATATTTTATTGCCGATGATTTCCGGTATTGGTGAACTCGATGAATCGATTGCGCTGATCGATCGTGCTTATGCCGAGGTGTCGAACGTCGCCGTCGAGCAGGGGGAAACCTTGCGTCGTCCACGGATCGGGATCATGATAGAAGTACCTTCTATACTGTATCAACTACCTGCACTTAAAGGGCGAATTGATTTTATTTCAGTGGGAAGCAATGATTTAACCCAGTATTTATTGGCTGTTGATCGGAACAATTCTCGTGTTGCAAGTGTCTATGATGCGTTGCACCCAGCGGTGTTACATGCGCTTAAGCATGTTATTGATACGAGTAAGCAGCTGCAATTACCCGTCAGTATCTGCGGTGAATTAGCGGGTGATCCCATCGGTGCGTTGTTGTTAGTCGGAATGGGATACCGTTCATTGAGTATGAATACCCGTAACGTCGCTAAAATTAAATATATATTACGGCATATCTCCATTACGGAGATGGAGCAGTTAGCGCAGTACGCATTGTCAGCGACCTTTGCTGATGAAGTGAGATCGAAAACGACTGAGTTTGTTGATGGACATGGTCTGGGTGGTTTTATCCGGGCGGGTAAGTAGAGCAAAAAAATGGAAAATATAAATAGCCTGATGGATTTATTGTCACTGCATGGCAATGAAATATGGTTGTTTGCGATGTGCTTGATGCTAGGTGCTGTCGTTGGCATTTTGGCGGGGCTATTGGGTATCGGTGGTGGCTTATTGGTCGTGCCTGCATTAGTGTGGCTACTGCCCGCTTCGGGGGTCGACAGTCATTTGGTGATGCATATTGCACTCGCCACCTCGTTGGCCAGTATCGTGATGACATCGGGTTCATCAGCTCGAAATCATTTTCGCTTGGGTAATATCGACATTTCTATCGTGAAAAGTCTGGCTCCGGGGGTTATTTTTGGCGGTTTAGGGGGAAGTCTTGTCGCAGAGCTGGTGCCGAGTGAGGTGTTGCCACGGATCTTTGCCATCATAGTGTTGCTGCTAGCGATACAGATGCTGTTATCAATGCGTTTTTCAGGACACCATACACTGCCCAGCAGCCCACGGGTGTTCTGTGTGGGGGGCATCATTGGGATGGTATCCAGTCTAGCGGGTATTGGCGGCGGATCATTGACGGTACCGTACCTGAGCTGGCATGGTGTCGAGATGCGTCGGGCCATCGGCTGTGCTTCGTTTTCCGGCGCTTTGATTGCAATTGCCGGAATGTTCGGTTTTATGGCGGCCGGTGCAGGGGATGACGGATTACCCGCCCTGAGTGTGGGATATGTGTATTTACCGGCGTTGTTGGGGATTGTTACGACCTCAATGTACACCACTCGCTTTGGTGCGGCTTGGGTAAGTGAATTACCGACGCCGGTGTTAAAGAAAATTTTTGCTGTTTTCCTACTGTTTATTAGTGTGAAAATGTTTATGGGATAACGCGCACAGAAACGGCGTTTTAGGCATATAGAGATAGATTGAATGAGTTTAGGTTATTTAACGTTTCCGAGTATTGATCCGATATTGGTAGAGATCGGCCCATTAGCCATACGCTGGTATGGCATGATGTATTTAATCGGATTTATGTTTGCCATGTGGCTGGCAAACCGTCGGGCAGATAAGCCTGGCAGTGGCTGGACCCGGGATCAAGTGAGCGACTTGCTATTTGCTGGTTTTTTGGGGGTCGTGCTTGGCGGACGAATTGGTTATGTGCTGTTCTATAACTTTGACTTGTTCCTCGACAATCCATTATATCTGTTTAAGGTGTGGACGGGTGGCATGTCCTTCCATGGTGGCCTGATCGGGGTGATCACCGCCATGTTCTGGTATGCCCACAAGCACAACCGTACTTTCTTTAATGTTGCTGACTTTATCGCTCCACTCGTACCGTTTGGATTGGGTATGGGCCGTCTGGGTAATTTCATCAATGGTGAGCTATGGGGACGTACCACTGATGTGCCTTGGGCAATGATATTTCCGACGGGCGGGCCTCTGCCACGTCATCCATCACAGCTGTATGAATTCTTCCTTGAGGGTGTAGTATTGCTGATCATCCTGAATGTATTTATTCGTAAGCCGCGTCCTGTTGGGGCGGTATCGGGTCTATTCCTGTTTGGTTACGGCAGCTTCCGCTTTATTGTTGAATACTTCCGTCAGCCAGATGCGCAGCTAGGGTTATTTGGTGGCTGGATCAGTATGGGTCAGATATTGTCACTGCCAATGGTGGTTGCTGGCTTATTGATTATGTTGTGGGCGTACAAGTGCCAGCCAAAGAGTACCGCAGCGTAAGTAACACCGTTTATTGTTATCTGTATGAGAAAGCGACCTTCGGGTCGCTTTTTTATTATGTGGTGTGTGGACGTGTGATAAGCCAAGATACTGGCTCTGTGAGTGTCAAAGCGGTTACTTATTCGGTAGAATCGTCCACAATTGTAATAAGCAGTAATGAAGGCTCACAGGACATGAAACAGTATTTAGACCTATGTCAGCGCATTGTTGACGATGGGGTATGGATTGAAAATGAGCGAACGGGCAAGCGTTGTCTAACGGTGGTGAATGCCGACTTGACCTATGATGTTGCTAATAACCAGTTTCCATTGATCACCACCCGCAAAAGCTTCTGGAAAGCGGCCATTGCCGAGTTGATTGGTTATATCCGTGGTTATGATAATGCGGCTGATTTTCGCGCTATCGGGACGAAAACCTGGGACATGAATGCCAACGATAACCAAGCTTGGCTGAACAATCCGCACCGTAAAGGTGAAGATGACATGGGGCGGGTATACGGAGTTCAAGGCCGAAGCTGGCGCAAGCCTGATGGCTCAACCATCGATCAGCTACGAAAGATTGTTGATAACCTTAGCAAAGGTATTGATGACCGTGGTGAAATTCTGACGTTTTATAACCCGGGCGAGTTTGATATGGGTTGTTTGCGCCCATGCATGCACACACACACATTTTCATTGCTGGGCGATACCTTGTACCTGACTAGCTACCAGCGTTCGTGTGATGTCCCGCTAGGCTTGAATTTCAACCAGATCCAAGTGTATACGCTACTGGCGTTAATGGCACAGATCACGGGTAAGAAGCCAGGCCAGGCATACCATAAGATCATTAATGCTCACATTTATGAAGATCAACTTGAGCTGATGCGTGATGTGCAACTCAAGCGCGCGCCTTTTGCTTCTCCGCAGTTGATCATTAATCCTAAGATCACATCACTGGAAGATTTGGAAACGTGGGTCACCATGGATGACTTCGAGGTGGTGGGCTATCAGCATCACGATCCTATACAGTATCCGTTTTCTGTCTAATTTCCGGTACTAACTAGCATTTGTTGTATTCACCGGTTTTGTGAGTATTGCCAGAACAAAAAAAGCCCCGCAATTGCGGGGCTTCTTGTATGTGGAGGCTTGCTGTTAGGCGGTTAGCGCTAGAATGGCACCAGGGATAACAACAAAGACCAGGCCAATGTAACTTGCGACTGCCGCTTTGCTCTTTGTACCTAGGTCACCCAGGAAGAAAGCGCCTTTCAGAGGTAGTTCACGTAGGAACGGAATACCGAAAATCAAAAGGGTTGCCAGTACGTTGAAGCATAGGTGAACCAGAGCAATCTGCAGGGCGAATACTGCGTATGGGCCCGTTACTGCCGTTGCAGCGAGCAGTGCGGTGATACAGGTACCGATGTTAGCACCCAACGTGAATGGGTAGACATCACGTACTTTCAGTACACCAGTACCAACAAGTGGAACCATCAGGCTCGTTGTTGTTGACGAAGACTGCACCAAAATAGTCACGATAGTACCTGATGCAATACCGTGCAGTGGACCACGACCAATCGCATTTTGCAGCATATCACGTGCACGGCCTACCATTAGGTTGCGCATCAGTTTGCCCATGGCCGTGATAGCAAAGAAAATCAGGCCAATACCAATAGCAATCATGATGATACCGCCAGTGGTGTTGCTCAAGCCTTCTAGTGGTGCTTTGATAAGGTTAACACCAGGAGTGGTGATAGCCTTCATAAAGTCCATGCCTTTCATACTGAGATCACCGGTGCTCATTAGCGGTGAAACTAACCAGCTTGAGAGTTTGTCCAATAGGCCAAACATCATTTCCAGTGGTAGGAAGATCGATACTGCCAGCAGGTTAAAGAAGTCATGAACGGTTGCGCTGGCAAATGCACGGCGGAACTCTTCTTTACAACGCGCATGGCCAAGGCTAACCAGTGTATTGGTAAGTGTTGTACCAATGTTTGCACCCATTACCATCGGGATTGCGGTTTCTACAGGAAGACCACCTGCCACCAGGCCGACAATAATTGATGTCACAGTACTTGATGACTGGATCAGTGACGTTGCGACTAAGCCGATCATCAAACCGGCAATAGGATGCGAAGCAAACTCGAATAGCGTTTTAGCTTGTTCACCAACAGAAAGTTTAAAGCCGCCGCTCACAATCGAGACAGCAACCAGTAGAAGGTAAAGCATGAACGCTAGGTTTGCCCAGCGGACCCAACGCATAGAGCTGCTCATTGGCTGTTCAGCAGTAGTGGCTTGGGTAGTCATAATCATTTCTCCGTGACAGGGATATGTCATTAGGGTTTCATTTGTTTGAAATCTGTGGGCGATGGTAGAGATCGAATATTTCAGAAATATGACACTGGCTGTCACAAAGTTATTTTCTGTTTACTTTGTGACCAGTTGCGCTTATAAAATCTGTAATGAAATTTTTACTTTGCTTTCAATGCTATGATTTTGAAGTGATTTAATTATAAATTTATCATCAGGCGGCAATGGATATTTTTTGCTTTATTTTGAGTGTTTTTTATTTTCTTTTAGGGAAAAGAGGCAAGTTTATGACAATGAAACCTTCTTGAGTGAACAAAAAAAATGGAACAGTGCGGATATAGCTTGCATTGTTGATGTATTACTCGGTTTTTCCGATGTTTTACTTCTAAACAAACGATTTAACAGTTTAGTGTTCAAACAGATAAACTAAATTTACATTTAGATTATGATATCTGTTTCAAGTAAAGGAGTTCCGGTCAATGACCGACGCGATTCGTAAGTTTCTTAAATTAGAGTCTGCAGGTGGGATTATTTTAATCTTCGCCGCTGCAGTGGCAATGATTATTGCGAACTCTCCATTACTGGATATATATAACAGTACCCTACATGCAAAGGTCGCCAACCTATCCGTCTCTCACTGGATCAATGATGGTTTGATGGCAATCTTTTTCTTATTGATTGGTCTAGAGGTTAAGCGTGAACTGATTGAAGGCGCGCTGAATACCAAAGAGAAGGCGATCTTCCCCGCGATTGCGGCTGTAGGGGGAATGCTTGCCCCGGCGTTAGTGTACACCGCCTTTAACTTCGCTGATCCGATGGCCGTAAAAGGTTGGGCAATACCTGCCGCTACGGATATCGCGTTTGCATTAGGTATTATGGCGCTGTTGGGGAGCCGAGTACCCGTGACGTTGAAAGTCTTTTTGCTGGCCTTGGCGATTATTGATGACTTAGGCGTTATCGTGATTATCGCATTGTTCTATAGCAGTGATCTTTCGACCCTTGCTCTCGCTGTCGCATTTGCTGCAACAACCGCTTTGTTTGTGATGAATGCGAAAAATGTGACTAAGCTTTCATGGTATCTACTTGTGGGGGCGGTATTGTGGGTGAGTGTATTGAAGTCGGGCGTGCATGCGACTCTTGCTGGTGTTGTGCTGGGCTTTGCCATTCCATTATCGGCCAAAGATGGAAACCATACGGATGAGCATTCACCGCTTAAGCACCTTGAACATGTCTTGCACCCTTATGTGGCGTTCCTGATCTTACCTTTATTTGCTTTTGCTAATGCAGGCATATCACTGGAAGGGGTATCACTGTCAGGCTTGACGTCAATGTTGCCAATCGGGATAGCACTGGGCCTATTGATTGGTAAACCGCTGGGTATTTTCACCGCGAGCTATCTTGCTGTGAAAATGGGCATGGCCAAGATGCCGGAAGGGATTGGTTTTAAACATGTATTTGCGGTTTCTGTGCTATGTGGTATCGGTTTTACCATGTCTATTTTTATCTCGTCGCTGGCATTTGTCGGCGCACCAGAGGACTTCAGCACGTATTCCCGACTTGGGATCTTGTTGGGGTCAACGGTATCGGCGGTTGTGGGATACACGTTGCTGAGCCGGACACTACCCAAAACGGAGGTGTAATATGAAGCGCTCTCTTGTACTCGTTGCGATGTTTATACCATCTATGGTGTTTGCCGTGCCAAATTATGAAAGTTGTGCACAAGATAGCAGTACAGATGTTTGCCAAGCTTACCTTGCGGGATTAAAGCAGGCAAAATCAGCACTCGAATCGACAGAATTGGTTGATCAGGATAGTTCGTACCGTTCTCGCGCGTTAGAACAACGAGCTGGGGAGCGTTATCGTATGATAGCGTTGATTGCTCAAAAGTCTGCCTCATCAGACGAGTAATATTGAGCATTCATTAACCGATAGGTAATTCCTGTTGAAGCTCCCAGAGGCTCAGCGTAAGCTGGCTTCTGGGATTTTTTTTGGTCGAAGCTAATGGCTTACGACCAATAGACAATGGCAGCGACGATGTCTCATCTAAACTACAACCACTTATATTACTTTTGGATGGTCTGCAAGCAAGGTTCGGTGACCAAAGCGGCAGACGCTCTTTTTCTAGCGCCACAGACGGTTACTGGGCAGATCCGGGCACTGGAAGACCGGCTGAAAGGGAAACTTACCAAGCGGGTTGGCCGAAATATTGAGCCGACGGAACTGGGCCAATTGGTATTTAAATACGCTGATAAGATGTTTGATCTGAGTTATGAAATGCTCGATATCGTCAACTATACCCAACGGGAAAACCTATTGCTTGAAGTCGGCGTCGCTGATGCCTTATCAAAGCGTTTAGTGAGCAAGGTGCTGATGGAAGGCCTGCCAGAAGACGAGCGTATCCACTTGCGTTGCTATGAGTCAACGCATGAGATGCTGCTTGAGCAGCTTTCTCAGCACAAGCTCGATATGATTTTGTCTGACTGTCCGGTCGATTCGAGCCAGAGCCCAGGGTTGTATAGTAAGAAACTGGGGGAATCGACGATGAGCTTTTTCTGTACCGAACCCGAGAAAGTCTTAAACTTCCCCGCTTGTATTGAAGAGTATAAATTGTTGATCCCAGGTCGCCGAACAGCAATGGGGCGTAAGTTGCATCATTGGTTTGATCAGATGGGTATCACGCCCAATATTTTGGGTGAATTTGATGATGCCGCATTAATGAAGGCATTTGGCCTGTATCAAAAATCCATGTTTGTTGCGCCGTCTATTTATGCCGTAGAGCTAGAGGAAGGCAGTAACATCCGAGAAGTTAAGCGAGTTCGGGAGATCAGGGAAGAATATTACGTCATTTTTGCGGAACGAATGATCATGCACCCAGCAGTAAAGAAGATATGTGAGGCCGATTTTAGAAAAATGTTCAGGTAATGCTGCTGTGTTCGGGGCTTTACTTCAAATGCTTAGTACTGTGGCTAGAACAGCATCGATAAATTAAGTATATTAGGATTAACTTAATTTGAGAAAGGGTAGCCGTATGGAACTGCAGCAGATGGAGCAGAATGCCCCGAAGGTCGTCGCCCTGCTCAAGGCAATGGCTAATGAGCGGCGTTTGTTCATTCTTTGCTATTTATTGGAAGAGGAAATGTCGGTCGGTATGATGAGCGAGCGGCTTGGCCTGAGTCAGTCGGCGCTGTCCCAGCATTTGGCATGGTTGCGGCGCGATGGTCTGGTGGCGACTAGAAAGGTAGCGCAGACGGTGTTTTATCGACTAAAAAGTGAGGAAGTCAGGGCGATGATTCAGTTACTGCACAAGATGTATTGTGGATCTCACTGACACTCATTGTTCTCGTTTTAGTGAATGACAGACATAAAAAAACCGGCATGAGCCGGTTTTTTTATCAAAATCAAAAGCAACTAATTAAAGCGCTTTGATTTTAGCAGCTAGACGAGCTTTGTGACGTGCAGCTTTGTTTGCATGGATCAGGCCTTTAGTAGCCATGCGGTCCATAACAGGTTGCATTTCAGCGAAAGCTTGAGTAGCAGCTTCTTTGTTGCCAGCTTCGATAGCTGAAATCACTTTCTTGAAGAAAGTACGCATCATAGAACGACGGCTAGCGTTATGCTGGCGACGTTTTTCTGAAGTAAGCGCACGTTTCTTAGCAGATTTGATATTTGCCAAGGGTATAACTCCAAAACTTGGTTCGGTGACAATTTAAGGCCGAGGACTATGCCTGTTCAACCGAATCTTGTCAAATGATTTGTGCAAATAACCGCCTAACCAATTGAATTGGCACTTGCGGATTAACACGGTTAATATGACGACAGATTTTACCAGCATTTTGGTTCGGAAGTCACCTTTTGGGGCCATCTTTATGAGGTTTTTTTTGTGAGCAAGCGTCTTTTGCGCTCAGGACTGATTGTCAGCACCATGACATTGGTCTCACGGGTACTGGGTTTGGTGCGAGATGTAGTCGTTGCCAACTTGATGGGGGCAGGGGCTGCAGCCGATGTTTTCTTTTTTGCCAATAAAATTCCCAACTTTCTGCGTCGGTTATTTGCCGAAGGGGCATTTTCTCAGGCGTTTGTGCCAGTATTAACGGAATATCATGCTTCAGGGGATGACGATAAGACGAGAATGTTGATTGCCAAGGCCTCAGGTACACTGGGCGTCATCGTGAGTGTGGTGACGTTATTGGGGGTCTTGGGCTCCGGAGCGGTGACGGCGTTGTTTGGTGCGGGTTGGTTTATTGACTGGCTGAATGACGGTCCTGCCGCCCCCAAATTTGAGCTCGCCAGCCTGTTGCTAAAAATTACGTTCCCTTATTTGTGGTTCATCACCTTTGTCGCCTTGTCAGGGGCAATACTTAATACCTTGGGTAAATTTGCAGTGTCATCGTTTACCCCTGTCTTCCTCAATGTGGCGATTATTGGTTGTGCCTGGTTTGTGGCACCCAATCTGGCTCAACCTGAGATCGGTCTGGCGATCGGGGTTTTTCTGGGTGGTTTGATCCAGTTTCTATTCCAGATCCCCTTCTTATATAAAGAAGGTATGTTGGTGAAGCCACAGTGGGGCTGGCACGATCCTGGGGTAGTGAAAATCCGTACCCTGATGATTCCTGCACTGTTTGGCGTTTCCGTCAGCCAGATTAATCTACTACTCGATACCTTTATTGCCAGCTTTCTGGCGACGGGCTCCATCAGTTGGCTCTATTATTCAGACCGTCTGCTAGAGTTTCCGCTTGGTTTGTTCGGAATCGCAATAGCTACCGTTATTTTGCCGGCTTTGTCGCGTAAGCATGTTGATCAGAGTACTGAACAATTTGCCCATACGATGGATTGGGGGATCAGAATGGTATTGTTATTAGGGATCCCTGCCATGTTAGGATTAATGGTGCTGGCGAAACCAATGCTGATGGTATTGTTTATGCGGGGGGAGTTTTCCCCTAACGACGTTGAGCAAGCCTCGATGTCGTTACTGGCCTATGCATCAGGCTTACTGAACTTCATGTTGATCAAAGTGTTGGCGCCGGGTTATTACGCCCGTCAGGATACCAAAACGCCTGTCCGTTATGGCATCATTGCCATGATTACCAACATGGTGTTTAACGCAATTTTCGCGTATTTCTATGGCTACGTCGGCTTAGCCATGGCCACAGCGTTGTCAGCACTGGTCAATGCATGCTTATTGTATCGAGGGCTTCATTTAGCTGGTGTCTATCAACTGACCAAGGAGACCTTGTGGTTTGTTGCCCGTCTTACGTTAGCGGGGACCGCTATGGTGACGGCGCTATTGTGGCTACTGCCTGCGATGGCGCAATGGTTGCAGTGGTCACTGGCATTAAAAGCCGGTTGGCTCGCCGGTTTGATCGGGCTGGGCGGCGGGGTGTACCTTGTTGTCGCGCTATTGCTCGGGGTTCGTCCGCGGCATTTACGCGTAACGGGATAAGTGGCGCACAGCCTGAACACCTTTAAGATGCATCAAGACGAGGTTTGGGTATATAATCCGTCAGTTTTTTACACTGTGAAAATGAACATGACGCATGGAATTGATCCGAGGAATACATAATATCCAACCTAAGCATCGCGGGTGCGTGCTGACGATTGGTAATTTTGATGGGGTTCACCTAGGCCACCAAGCGGTACTCCGCCAAGTCATGGCCAAGGCGAAGGCTTTGGGCTGTCCTGCGGCAGTCATGAGTTTTGAGCCTCAACCTCAGGAGTTGTTTGGTGGTGATCACGCCCCAGCACGATTAACACGCTTTAGAGATAAGTACTTACAACTGAAAAAAGCGGGCTTAGATCGCTTTTTGTGTGTTAATTTCAATCACCATTTTGCCAATTTATCACCACAAGATTTTGTTGATAGCTTGTTGGTTGAGCAATTGGGTGTTAAGTTTCTGGTAGTTGGTGATGATTTTCGCTTCGGCAAAGGCCGTGGTGGGGATTTTGCCATGCTGGAAGCGGCTGGTAAGCGTTATGGCTTCACAGTCGTTAGTACACAGAGTTTTTGTGTCTCACAGCAACGTGTCAGCAGTACTGCTATTCGTCAGGCCCTCGCCGATGATAAGCTGGAACTGGCTGAGTCCATGCTAGGGCGTCCATTTGCAATTTGCGGGCGCGTCTCCCATGGGCGGAAATTAGGGCGTACGATCGGTTTTCCGACCGCCAATGTCCCTCTCAAGCGCCGGGTATCCCCGGTGTCCGGCGTCTATGCTGTAGAAGTCTATGGCGTGGCAGCGACTGCGCTGCCCGGTGTAGCCAATGTTGGTCGTCGACCAACCGTCAACGGTGTTCGCCGTCAATTAGAGGTGCACCTGTTTGATTTCCAATCTGATCTTTACGGAGCGCAGATTGAAGTCGTGCTTCGCCATAAGTTGCGCGATGAAATAAAGTTTGAATCATTTAGTGCATTAAAAGCACAAATCGAATGTGATGCTCAGTCAGCACGGGTGTGGCTGTCTGAGCATAATAATGTCCAACTTCGCCCAAGTAACGGAATCGAGAATCAATGAGTGACTATAAAGATACCCTGAACTTACCTGAAACAGGGTTTCCGATGCGAGGCAACCTGGCACAACGTGAGCCAGCAATGCTAAAACGTTGGGATGATGAAGATCTTTACGGTGAAATCCGTAAAGCTAAGAAGGGTAAGAAATCCTTCATATTGCACGATGGCCCTCCTTATGCCAACGGTGATATTCACATTGGTCACGCACTAAATAAAATTCTTAAAGACATTATTATTAAGTCAAAGACATTGTCTGGCTTTGATGCGCCTTACATTCCCGGTTGGGATTGCCACGGTCTGCCAATTGAATTGATGGTAGAAAAAAAGTGGGGCAAGCCTGGACGAAAACTGACTGCGGCAGAGTTCCGTGAAAAATGCCGTGAATACGCGGCTGGTCAAGTTGAAGGTCAGAAAGCCAGCTTCATTCGCCTAGGCGTTCTAGGGGAGTGGGACAAGCCATACCGTACAATGGACTTCGTTACTGAAGCGAACATCATTCGTGCGTTGGGCAAAATCGCCGATAACGACCACTTGCTAAAAGGCTTTAAGCCAGTGCATTGGTGTACTGATTGTGGTTCAGCACTGGCTGAAGCAGAAGTGGAATACCAAGATAAAGTATCGCCATCTATCGACGTTAAATTTAAAGCCGTTGATGAAGCAGCTGTTGTTGCTAAATTTAACTGTGCGGCTGACCATGAAGGCCAGGGTGATGTATCCGTTGTGATCTGGACAACAACGCCTTGGACTATGCCTGCTAACCGTGGCGTTGCCTTGCGTGAAGATCTGGAATATGTACTGGTTCAGGTTGAAGCGACTGACGATAAGCCCGCATACCGTTTGATCGTTGCCGCAGAGCTTGCCAAAGAAGTGATGGATCGTGCAGGTATTGAGCACTTCCATAATCTTGGCTTCTGTAAAGGTGCTGATTTAGAGCTAATGCGCTTTAATCATCCATTTTATAGCTTTGATGTTCCTATCGTTCTTGGCGATCATGTAACGACTGAATCGGGTACTGGTTGTGTGCATACCGCACCTGGCCACGGTCAAGAAGACTTCGTAGTAGGCCAAAAATACGGTCTAGAAATTGCGAACCCTGTGGGTAGTAACGGTGTGTATTTACCAGACACTGAACTATTTGCGGGTCAGCACGTATTCAAAGCCAACGATGTTGTGGTTGAAACGCTGAAAGAGCACGGTGCGTTACTACACCACCATGCTTATACGCATAGCTACCCGCATTGCTGGCGTCACAAGACACCAATTATTTTCCGCGCAACGCCACAGTGGTTCATTTCGATGGACAAAGCCGGTTTGCGTGCCAAAGCATTGAGTGAAATCAAAAACGTGCAGTGGTTGCCAGAGTGGGGCCAAAGCCGTATCGAAGGTATGGTTGAAGGCCGCCCTGAGTGGTGTATCTCTCGTCAACGTACTTGGGGTGTGCCAATTGCATTGTTTGTACACAAAGAAACGCAAGAGCTGCATCCTGATACTCACGCTCTGATTGAAAAAGTCGCGCAGCTTGTTGAGCAGAAAGGTATTCAAGCATGGTGGGATTTAGAACCTGCAGAGCTTATGGGCGAAGCGGATGCCGCTAATTATGAGAAAGTGCTTGATACACTCGATGTATGGTTTGATTCTGGTGTTACTCACTTCTCAGTAGTAGATAGCCGTGAAGAGTACCATGGCAATGAAGCCGATTTGTACCTTGAAGGTTCGGATCAGCACCGTGGCTGGTTCCAGTCATCATTGATCTCTTCGGTAGCAATGAAAGACAAAGCTCCGTACAAGCAAGTACTGACCCACGGTTTTGTGGTTGATGGTCAAGGCCGTAAGATGTCTAAATCTGTCGGTAACGTTGTGTCTCCGATTGATGTAACCAACAAGTTGGGTGCTGATATCCTACGTCTGTGGGTAGCATCAACGGATTACACCGGTGAAGTGGCTGTTTCTGATGAGATCCTGAAGCGTTCAGCTGACGCATATCGCCGTATTCGTAACACAGCGCGTTTCTTCCTGGCTAACCTGAGTGGTTTCAACCCGGAAACGGATCTGGTTGCCCCTGAAGAGATGGTGGCATTGGATCGCTGGGCGGTTGGCCGTGCAATGGCTGCGCAAGAAGAAATCATCAAGGCGTACGAAGAGTATAACCTGCATACGGTGATTCAGCGTCTGATGCAATTCTGCTCGGTTGAAATGGGGTCATTCTATCTTGATGTGATCAAAGACCGTCAGTACACCGCGAAGCGTGGTGGCCATGCACAGCGTAGCTGCCAGACAGCACTGTATTACATTGTGGAAGCCTTAGTTCGCTGGATGGCACCAATTATGTCGTTCACTGCTGATGAGATCTGGAATGAAATGCCAGGCCAGCGCGACAAGTTTGTGTTCTCTGGTGAGTGGTTCGAGGGGTTATTTGGCCTGACCGAAGGCGAAGAGCTGAACAACGAATTCTGGGCTGAGATCCAGACCGTGCGTGGTGCCGTGAACAAGTTGCTAGAAACCGCACGTAAAGACAAAGTCATTGGCGGCTCGTTACAGGCTGAAATTACTTTGTTTGCAACAGAAGCGATGGCGGCGAAGCTGAATAAGCTAGAAGATGAACTACGTTTTGTCTTACTGACCTCGAAAGCAGACGTTGTTGTGGTAGACAGCAAGCCTGACGACGCACAAGAAACTGATGTTGAAGGTTTGTTTGTGACCGTGAAAGCTTCTGAAGCCGCCAAGTGTGATCGTTGTTGGCACCATGTGGCCGATGTGGGCACCATTGAAGGTCATGAAGAGGTGTGTGGCCGTTGTGTGAGCAACATCGATGGTGACGGTGAAGAGCGTAAGTTTGCCTAATGACTAAGTTATCGTCAGAGAACGGCTTACCGCTGAGACAATCTGGAGTGCGCTGGCTTTGGCTAGCGGCTCTGATCTTCATCGTTGATATTGCCAGTAAGTTACTGGTGATGAATACCATGGAGTACGGTTGGCCCAACCGTATCGAACTGCTGCCATTTTTCAATTTGCTTTATGTCCATAACTACGGTGCGGCTTTTAGCTTTTTGAGTGATGCGGGTGGTTGGCAGCGTTGGTTGTTTACGGCGATAGCATTAGGCGTCTGTGCGATGCTAATGTATTGGATGCGCAAGTTACCGGCATCAAATAAGCTGGCGAATATCTCCTATGCTTTGATCATAGGTGGTGCGCTGGGTAACTTGTTTGACCGGATGTACCATGGGTTTGTGATTGATTTTTTAGACTTTTATGTCGGAGACCATCACTGGCCAGCATTCAATATTGCCGATATGGCCATTTGTATCGGTGCCGGACTTATTATCTTGGATGGCTTTTTATCCGATAAGAAGCCGTCATCAGCGAAGCACTAAAATTACGCGCAACGTTATAACCCTAAGCGCCGTCCGTTGATACGGGCGGCGCTTTGTTGTTAAATGGAGCCTGAAAATAGGGTTTAGCCCCTCAGCGCAGTATGACAATAATGAAAGGATCTCAGATGTCGGTAATCACAAAAAATAGCGAAGTACTTATGCATTTTGCCATCAGGTTAGACGATGGCTCAGTCGCTGATTCTACCCATGCTGCGGGCAAACCTGCCAAGTTCCGGATGGGGGATGGCAGCTTAACCGATAATTTTGAGCAATGTTTGCTGGGGTTGAAACTCGGTCAAAAAAGCGATTTTAAGCTGGATCCTGAAGATGCGTTCGGGATGCCGAATCCCGATAATATCCATCATGTTGATCGGGCCAAATTTAGTGGTGATGTGCCCGCTGAAGTGGGGTGCATTATCGCCTTTGCTGGTCCAGATGGAAGCGACATTCCGGGTATCATTACAGACGTTACGGGGGATTCCGTGACGGTTGATTTTAATCACCCTCTTGCTGGGCAGCGCGTGACTTTTGAAGTAGAAGTCGTTGCCATTGAAAACTAAGAGTTGTTAGCAATGAAAATTTTACTCGCAAACCCGCGTGGTTTCTGTGCCGGTGTAGATCGAGCGATCAGTATTGTTGAGCGTGCGCTGGAAATGTATCAGCCACCGATTTACGTCCGTCATGAAGTGGTACATAACCGTTTTGTGGTTGAAGGGCTGAAGCAGCGAGGGGCAATTTTTGTCGAAGAGTTGCATGAAGTGCCTGACGATAACATTGTGATTTTCTCCGCGCATGGGGTATCACAGGGTGTTCGCAATGAAGCGAAAGCCCGTCAGCTGACTGTGTTTGATGCCACTTGCCCTTTGGTAACCAAAGTGCATATGGAGGTAGCTCGTGCCAGTCGCCGCAGCATGGAAGTGGTGTTGATCGGCCATGCCGGCCATCCCGAAGTGGAAGGCACTATGGGTCAGTATGCGAGCGACGCGGGGGGGATGTACTTGGTTGAGCGACCTGAAGATGTCGATATGTTGCCAGTTAAAGACCCGAGTAATTTACATTATGTCAGCCAGACAACCCTGTCTGTTGACGAAACGGCAGATGTGATTACCAAACTGCGTGAAGTCTTTCCACAAATTCAAGGGCCGCGTAAAGATGATATCTGTTACGCCACTCAGAACCGTCAGGATGCGGTGCGTGAAATGGCTACTGATGTCGATGCCATGATCGTTGTCGGCTCGAAAAATTCATCAAACTCCAACCGTCTCCGTGAATTAGCTGAAAAACTCGGGACGCCGGGGTATTTGACGGATTGTCCGGAAGATATTGATAGCCAGTGGTTTGTTGGGGTATCCAAGATTGGAGTAACAGCGGGTGCATCAGCACCTGAGGCGTTGGTTAATCAGATTATCGCGCGTATCCAAGCCATCACGGGAGCTGAGGTGGAAGAGTTAACGGGGCGTGAAGAGAATATGTTCTTCGAAGTGCCGCGAGAACTGCAGATAAAAAATATCTAATAGCGATTAGCTTTGTTACCGTGATGTAAACATAAGCCCTGGCACAGCCAGGGCTTTTTTTATCTGCGCCAACAGGATACATTGGGACTTACTCATAAAATAGACACAGGAGAATGGACGCAATGGTAAGAATTGCGATTGCTGGTGCGGCAGGGCGAATGGGCCGCCAATTACTAAAAGCAGCGTATTTGTCAGAACAGGCACAGCTCACTGCGGCGACTGAGCGTTCTGAATCGACGCTTGTCGGGGCTGATGCAGGAGAGTTGGCGGGTATTGGTACGATTTCTGTTGCGATTGTGGATGATTTAGCAAAAGCGGTCGATGATTTTGATGTGCTGATTGACTTTACCGCGCCTGTGGCGACGTTAGCGAACATTGTATTTTGTCAACAGCATGGTAAGAAAATTGTCATTGGTACTACCGGCTTTACGGATCAGGAGCGAGAGCTGATCGATCAGGCCGCAACTATGATGCCGCTGGTGATGGCTCCTAACTACAGTGTAGGGGTAAACCTAGTGTTCAAGTTGCTGGAAAAAGCGGCCAAAGTGATGGGGGATTATTGTGATATTGAGATCATTGAAGCCCATCACCGTCACAAAGTGGACGCGCCTTCTGGTACCGCGATCGGCATGGGAGAGGCAATTGCCGGTGCGATGGGTAATAACCTCAGTGATGTCGCCGTTTATGCTCGAGAAGGGATCACGGGTGAACGCAGTCGCGATGAAATTGGCTTTGCGACTATTCGTGCGGGTGACATTGTAGGTGAACATACCGCGATGTTTGCAGATCTTGGCGAGCGAGTCGAAATTACCCACAAAGCGACAGATCGAATGACATTTGCCAATGGTGCCGTCCGTGCAGCAGTGTGGCTTAATGATAAACCTGCCGGCTTTTATAGCATGCAAGATGTGCTTGGACTCGATGAGCTGTAAATGCCCCATGGGCTAGCATGTAATTGCCTTTGTTAGCTATTAAGCAGTGTTAACCCCTGAGAAAATGACTTCTTGGGGGTGTCTTATCTCTTCCTCTCTTCATTAATATTCAATATAACCTGCATAAAAAGCGCTTACTCAATGGCGATAGTCCCATTATGTGGCGTGATGACAGCCCCCCTGTTATTACGTGGTATTTTGTGTGTATTTTGGTGCCTTGGTCTTTGTTTTCGCCTTTTACTACCAAAAGCGCAAGTTAACTTGCTTGTATTTTATTATTTAATGTTGTTTTTATTTTTTGTTTTAATGGGAAGAAAAAGCAAACGATAAAATTATCATGGGTAGAATTTCAGCCTAAATAAACCTGACTTATCTTGTTTTTTTCGTGCTTTTGACCTTGGTTTCGCTTGTAATGGCTAAAAATAAAATTATTTTTAGGTCATATATTGACAGTTTGGAGTGTCATCCCTAGAATGCGCGCAATTTGTCAAAAATAAGATTGACTATGTTTTTGACTTTGTATGGAATGGGTAGTTGCAATTTTATCTGTTTTAAGTGAATTTTTATTTTTATTGGAGGTTGTCTTGAGCAAATCAGCGCTGTTAGTCCTGGAAGATGGGACAGTGTTCCGCGGCGTATCCATCGGGGCAGATGGTTCGGCCGTTGGTGAAGTTGTTTTTAATACCTCGATGACGGGGTATCAGGAAATTCTCACTGACCCTTCTTATTCCCAACAGATTGTTACGCTTACTTATCCCCATATTGGCAATACCGGCACTAATGCCGAAGACGAAGAATCCACTGCAATTCATGCTCAAGGTTTGGTAATTCGAGATCTTCCCCTCCTCGCTTCAAATTTCCGTAATGAACTTTCTCTTTCTGATTATCTGAAATCACAAAACATTGTTGGCATCGCTGACATTGATACCCGCAAGCTGACTCGCTTACTACGTGAAAAAGGTGCGCAGAACGGTTGTATTGTTGCCGGTAATCATGTTGATGAAGCGTTGGCACTGGCGAAAGCGCAAGCGTTCCCTGGCTTGAAAGGCATGGATTTGGCTAAAGAAGTGACCACTAGCGAAACCTATTCATGGAAGCAAGGCTCATGGACGCTGGAAGGTGGTCTTCCTGAACCTAAAGATGACAGCGAGCTGCCTTATCACGTTGTCGCGTATGATTTTGGTGCCAAACGCAATATTTTGCGCATGTTGGTTGACCGTGGTTGTCGCTTGACGGTTGTTCCCGCTCAAACCTCTGCGGAGGAAGTACTGGCACTGAACCCGAATGGCGTTTTCCTCTCAAATGGCCCGGGTGACCCTGCGCCATGTACTTACGCTATCGAAGCAACCAAAGTGTTTCTAGAGAAAGGCCTGCCAATCTTCGGTATTTGCCTAGGACATCAGATCCTTGCACTGGCGAGCGGTGCTCAGACAGTGAAAATGAAGTTTGGTCACCATGGTGCTAACCACCCCGTGAAAGACTTAGAGCGTGATGTGGTCATGATCACTAGCCAGAATCACGGTTTTGCGGCTGATGAAGCAACGTTGCCAGAGAACCTGCGTGCCACGCATAAATCACTGTTTGATGGTTCGCTACAGGGTATTCACCGCACTGATAAACCCGCATTCAGTTTCCAGGGCCACCCAGAGGCGAGCCCGGGTCCCCACGATGCTGCACCACTTTTTGACCACTTTATCGACTTGATTAAACAGCACAGCGCCTAAGCCGGAGTAGTAAGCAATGCCAAAACGTACAGACATTAAAAGTGTTCTCATTCTGGGTGCTGGCCCAATTGTTATCGGTCAGGCTTGTGAGTTTGACTATTCAGGCGCGCAGGCGTGTAAAGCTCTGCGTGAAGAGGGTTACCGCGTTATTTTGGTGAACTCGAATCCGGCAACAATCATGACCGATCCTGACATGGCCGATGCGACCTACATCGAGCCAATTCATTGGGAAGTGGTACGCAAGATCATTGAAAAAGAGCGCCCAGATGCGGTATTACCAACCATGGGGGGCCAGACCGCACTAAACTGTGCGCTTGAGCTTGAAAAGCACGGTGTGTTAGCTGAGTTCGGTGTTGAAATGATTGGTGCAACGGCGGATGCCATTGATAAGGCAGAAAACCGCTCACGCTTTGATAAGGCAATGAAATCTATTGGTTTATCTTGCCCACGCGCGGATACCGCTCAAAGCATGGAAGAGGCTTATAAAGTTCTCGATATGGTTGGCTTCCCATGCATTATCCGTCCGTCATTCACCATGGGTGGAACGGGCGGCGGTATTGCGTATAACAAAGAAGAGTTCGAAGAAATCTGTCGTCGTGGCCTAGATTTGTCACCGACGAACGAACTGCTTATCGATGAATCCCTGATCGGCTGGAAAGAGTACGAGATGGAAGTGGTTCGTGATAAGAATGATAACTGCATTATCGTTTGTGCGATTGAAAACTTCGATGCGATGGGGATCCACACGGGTGACTCTATCACCGTTGCTCCGGCACAAACGCTAACCGATAAAGAATACCAGTTGATGCGTAATGCATCGCTGGCGGTATTGCGCGAAATTGGTGTTGAAACGGGTGGTTCAAACGTACAGTTTGGTATTAATCCGAAAGATGGCCGTATGGTTATCATCGAGATGAACCCGCGTGTATCACGTTCATCGGCATTGGCTTCTAAAGCAACGGGTTTCCCGATTGCAAAAGTCGCAGCAAAACTGGCAATTGGTTACACCCTTGATGAGCTGATGAATGACATCACCGGCGGCGCGACACCTGCATCGTTCGAGCCAACGATTGACTACGTTGTGACTAAGATCCCGCGCTTCAACTTTGAGAAGTTTGCCGGTGCTAACGACCGCCTGACAACCCAGATGAAATCTGTGGGTGAAGTGATGGCAATTGGTCGTAACCAGCAGGAATCGCTGCAAAAAGCATTACGTGGTTTGGAAGTCGGCGCAACCGGCTTTGATGAGATGGTAGATCTGGATGCGCCAGATGCACTGACGAAGATCCGTCATGAGCTGAAAGATGCGGGTGCAGAGCGGATCTGGTATATCGCCGATGCGTTCCGTGCCGGTATGTCTGTCGATGGCGTGTTTAACCTGACCAACGTTGATCGCTGGTTCCTGGTTCAGATTGAAGAGTTGGTGAAGCTAGAAAACGCAGTCAAAGAAGCAGGCTTTGCTGGTCTTAACGCAGATGTACTGCGCAAGCTAAAGCGTAAAGGTTTCGCTGATGCGCGTTTGGCGAAGTTGCTGGGTATCGCTGAGTTAGAAATTCGTAAGCTGCGTGATCAGTACGATATCCACCCTGTGTACAAGCGCGTAGATACCTGTGCTGCTGAATTTGCTTCTGATACGGCTTACATGTATTCATCTTACGATGAAGAGTGTGAAGCGCAGCCGACTGACAAAGACAAGATCATGATCTTGGGCGGCGGTCCTAACCGTATCGGCCAGGGCATTGAATTTGACTACTGCTGTGTACATGCGTCACTGGCACTGCGCGAAGACGGTTATGAAACCATCATGGTGAACTGTAATCCAGAAACCGTTTCAACCGATTATGACACGTCAGATCGCTTGTACTTCGAACCCGTTACATTAGAAGATGTGCTAGCCATTGTTCGTGTAGAAAAGCCAAAGGGTGTGATTGTTCAGTACGGTGGTCAAACGCCACTGAAACTCGCTCGCGCACTGGAAGCGGCAGGTGTGCCAATTATCGGTACCAGCCCGGATGCGATTGACCGTGCTGAAGACCGTGAGCGTTTCCAGCAAGCGGTAGATCGCTTAGGCCTACTACAGCCAGATAATGCGACCGTGACCACCATGGAGCAGGCGGTAGAGAAATCGAAAGAGATTGGTTTCCCATTGGTTGTACGCCCGTCTTATGTACTGGGTGGTCGTGCGATGGAAATTGTTTACGATGAAGCCGACCTTCGCCGCTACTTTAATGAAGCTGTGAGTGTTTCAAATGAATCTCCTGTATTGCTAGACCGTTTCCTTGATGATGCGATTGAAGTTGATGTTGATGCGATTTGCGATGGTGAGCAAGTGGTTATCGGCGGCATCATGGAGCACATTGAACAAGCGGGTGTTCACTCGGGTGACTCAGCTTGTTCTCTGCCGGCGTATACGCTGAGCAAAGAAATTCAGGATGTGATGCGTGAGCAAGTGAAGAACCTTGCGTTTGAGCTGGGTGTACGTGGTTTGATGAATACCCAGTTTGCGGTGAAGGACAACGAAGTTTACCTGATTGAAGTGAACCCGCGTGCCGCCCGTACCGTACCGTTTGTCTCTAAAGCGACCGGTGCACCACTGGCGAAAATTGCTGCACGTGTGATGGCCGGTCAGTCTCTTGAATCACAAGGCTTTACCAAAGAGATCATTCCACCGTACTACTCAGTGAAAGAAGTGGTGCTGCCATTTAACAAGTTCCCAGGTGTTGACCCGCTGCTTGGCCCTGAAATGCGCTCAACCGGTGAAGTCATGGGTGTGGGCAATACGTTCGCTGAAGCGTTTGCGAAAGCAGAGCTTGGCTGTGGCAAAGTGAAGCAGGCGAAAGGCCGAGCACTATTGTCAGTACGTGGTAACGATAAGCAACGTGTGGTTGACCTAGCCTCGAAACTGGTTAAACAAGGCTACGAGCTGGATGCGACTCACGGAACGGCAGTGGTACTGGGCGAAGCTGGTATTAACCCCCGCTTGGTGAACAAGGTACATGAAGGTCGTCCGCATATTCTTGACCGTATCAAGAATAATGAGTACACCTACATTGTTAACACTGCAGAAGGCCGCCAGGCCATTGAAGATTCTAAATTGCTACGCCGTGGCGCATTGGCAGAGAAGGTGAACTACACCACGACGCTAAACGCGGCATTTGCAACGTGCATGGCATGGACTGCTGATGACCGTAATACGGTAACGTCAGTTCAGGAGCTTCATGCGCGTATTCACAACGCCTAATCACGTTAAATCGAAATAAAAACGGCCCGCTTAATGCGGGCCGTTTTTTTTCAAGCTTATTTACGCGTTACTCGCACCTGTTTACTTGCATTGTCTCTCACGTGTCGCGGTTAAGCGTTGCCATTAATAATGGTTATATAGTGTTTGATATAGTGATCGTTCAAAGGTTTCAATGGCTGGGGGGGCTTTCACAGTATCATCCGCGGGCTCTACGGGGTGATAGTTAGTGATCATCTGGACAAACAGCAATGAATGCCCTGATTGGGTTTTGATCAGCCCTGCCAGGTTATAGGTGCCATATAAGGAGCCACTCTTAGCTTGTATTTTCCCCTGAAGTGGTTGATGGCGGATACTCTGACGGTAACGCAGAGTGCCGCTCTCACCGCTAACCGGTAGGGCATCAAGCAGTCCCAGCGTTTTATCATGTTGGTCAATGTAAGTGAGTACTTCCATTATCTGATTGGCGGTTAGCCGGTTGTTGCGTGACAAGCCAGAACCGTCGACCAGTACCGCATTATCGAGATTAATCCCCGCTTTATCTCGTAAGATGGCTTTGATCGCAGCGGTACCATTGGCGTAATTTCCCGTTTGGTTGAAGTAGCGGCCACCGAGGGTTTTAGTCAGGTTATCGGCAATCAGGTTGTCGGAATCTTTGATCATGGTATTGAGCAGATCATTCAGTGTTGCTGAATGATGGCGAGCAATGATGGTGCCAGCCGCTGTGTCATCGCGATAGATCTTACCCTGATGGCGAATGCCTAAGCGCTTCAGTTCGCTGGCAATGGTCTGGCTGATATAGGCTTCAGTATCTTGTACCGCAAAGTTCAATGGTAGCGGTTTGTCACGTTGCGCCAGACAGCCACTAAGCAGGTAGTTATTGTTAGCCTGCGTGGTTAAGTTCAGCTCACAGAAGCTATCGCGTTGTTTTTCTTTGTCGGTGATTGTGGCTTCTGTGGTGACGGTGATGGGCTGGTGGCTGGGAACATTCACTCGGGTAAGCTGGCCGATGGCTTGGTTGCTGTATAGCGCCCCTTGCACACAATTGTGCTCGAGGCTCAAGCTGCTCGATGGTGCGCTATAACATACGCCGAGGATATCCCATGGCCAGCCGGGAGCCTGTTCGTTGCCGTTAAATTGACTGCCGTTAAGTAAAATATTTCCCTTAATCGTTGTGATGCCATGCTTTTTCAGTTGGCCGAGTAGGCGACTTAACTGTTGACGCGAGAGAGTCGGGTCGCCGCTGAAGTTGATGACGATGTCGTTGCCGCGCTGGGCCAGTGTCGTTTCGAACTGAAAGTCATTGTTGAGGTAGAGCTTCGCCGCCAGTGCAGTGAGCATTTTTTGGATACTGGCGGGCGGTTGCAGTTGATCAGCCCGCTGTTGGAATAGTGTGTCCCCGCTATTGGTATCCACAATCACCAGTGCACTGTCATTGCCATTGGGCAAGGCGGAAAAGTCCGGCGAGGGGAGGTTGCTGGTGGCCGCTGAAGCCAATAATGAGAAGCAGAGGCTCAGTGGTGCGAGCAAAAAACGTAACATGAGTGGCCTTTGGTAAATCCATCGAGGCCCCTATCATAAAACAAAAAGGCGCGAACCCGTAGGTTCGCGCCTTTAATGATAGATTACGTAGATTCTAAATTACATTAGAAGTCGTAACGTGCACCAATTGCGAATTGGTTGTTGTTTGGAACGAATGAAGAAGTGTTGTCTGTTTCGCTTAGTGAGTAGCCATTATCTTCAATGAAGTAGGTGTAGCCAACATACGCACGGAAGTTAGGGTTGAAGTAGTAAGTTGCATCAACGCCAGCTTGGTTGACAAGTACAGGTGCATTAGCTGAATGGATTACTTCTAGGTAGTTATAGGTTGCAGTAAATACCGTTTTACCCATGGTGTATGCTGCGGCATATTCATAGCCACGCTGATGACTTTCTGCAGAGCTTGCAACGTTGTCGTGACGATTAGCATCTTGGTATAGTGCGCCAAAGTATAGGTCGCCCATGGTGTAAGATACGCCAGCGTATGTTTGCTTGTTGTTTTCGTTTGTAGTGCCGTTGTTTTGTGCACCGTAACCTAGACCGAATGCTAGGCCGTTATCCATCGCGTATTTCGCTGATGCCGCATAACCTTTGTGGTTGTCAGCATCGGCACTCTTACCGCCATCAAACACATAGTTTGCTTTAACAGTTAGGTTGTTGAAGGTACCGACATACGCAAGGTTGTTGTCGCTACGGTCACCCACAGCAATTTTGTTACCCACAGCACCGCCACCGAATGACATGATATCAGTGAAATCAGTGATCATGCCCAAAGAGCCGTCAGCTTTACCGTAGCCTAGTTGGTTGTTTTCGTTAGCCACGCCAACGAATAGGTAACGGTATTGCTCATCGTTTGAGTCTGCAAAATCTTTTTCAACATAACCGAGTGCGTTAATGCCATCAGCGATTTCTGTTTGGCCTGCAAAACCAATACGCGCTTTATTATAACCATCATTAGACACATCATGGTCAGACAGAACTGCTGCCGTTTCAATACGACCAGTAACATCAACACTTGAAGTATTGTCAGAATACACTTCTGCAGCGTTTGCTACAGATGAAAGAGAGGCGGCTGCTACTGCAAGGGCAATCAGTTTCTTGTTCATTGTCGAATCCTTTTGGGGAATTTTTTGTTGTATACAAATATGTGCTAAATGCATGGTGTTCTTTTTACTGGTTGCTAGCGCTAAACTGTTAGTAAAAAAAACTGAAAAATACTCTGAAGGAATCAAAGATCATTGTTTTTCTTGGTTGTTAACCCTATTAATCAAGTGGTTATAGGAAATTTGAAAAGTTCTGAAATGAGATTAACTTTTAGTTGTTTTTAGTTTTTCTATTTGAGAAATCATGCACATAGAATTAATTTATTGCATGTATTTGTGATCATAAACACATAAAATTATTCGTACATCAGGTAAATAGCATTAACCGGGCCATTATCTTTGATTTTGTTTTATCCGCTTAGCTGCGCAATTTGTGTATCAAGGATGATCTCTGGTGAATCTTTGTTTAGAATGAAGTGTTCTCCCAATTCATTAATTGACTGGTTTGGCAATAAGGCCGAACTGGTTTTGTTTTGCCTTTTATAGCTATGGCTATACAGGCGTTGAGGTAAAGAAATTTATGGAAAAGATTCCAATGACGGTACGCGGCGAGAAGCTGCTACGCGAAGAACTGGAAACTCTGATGAAGCGTCGCCCGCATATTTCTCAGGCGATTGGTGAAGCGCGTGAGCTGGGTGACTTGAAGGAAAATGCCGAGTACCACGCAGCACGTGAAGAGCAAGGGATTTGTGAAGCGCAAATTCGCGACATTGAATATAAGCTATCATATGCGCAAGTAATCGATGTTACGAAGATGACTAAAACCGGTAAAGTGATCTTCGGTACCACGGTCACTCTGGTTGATATCGATACAGAAGAAGAAGTGACTTACCAAATCGTCGGTGATGATGAGGCCGAAATTAAGGCGGGTCGTATTTCTGTTAATTCACCGATTGCCCGTGGTTTGATCGGTAAAATGCAAGATGATGAAGTGACTATCGTGACCCCAGGCGGTAAGCGCGAGTTTGAAATTGCAGAAGTGGCTTATATCTAATCAGACTAAATTGTTATTAAATGTGACAAAATAGTAACGATCACGGCGTTCCATGCCATGATTAAGAGATAAAAAAGGCCGCAGCGGCGGCCTTTTTTATTTACGCGGAAGCTCGATCTTTCGGTCTTCGCTCTGGCGGAACAGTACTAGGGTCTTACCGATAACCTGAACTTTTTCAGCCTTAGTTTCGCGGACAATGGCGTCAACGATCAAAACCTTGGTTTCACGCTCTTCAGCAGCCACTTTAACCTTGATAAGCTCGTGGTGACCTAGCGCAAGTTCAATCTCAGCGAGTACGGCTTCTGTTAGGCCATTGGCACCCATAAGAACTACAGGTTTTAGGTTGTGGGCAAGACCTTTTAGGTATTGCTTCTGCTTGGTGCTTAGATTCATGTCGACTCTATATTAAATTTAGGGTTGAAAACCGCGTATTCTAACGCCATATAGTCTAGATGACTAATTTGTTTAGTATACGCCAATTTTGGTGTTGCTGAGTATACTTGATAAGTACCCAAACTCATTAGGTAAATCATGAGTAAAAAAAAGCATTCGGGCAGTTCTGGCCGTTGGTTGAAAGAACATTTTGATGACAAATATGTTTTAGAAGCGCAAAAAAGGGGCTATCGCTCTCGCGCAATTTTCAAAATTGAAGAGATTCAGCAGAAAGACAAACTGCTAAAACCGGGTATGACTGTGGTGGATCTGGGCGCTGCGCCTGGGGGATGGTCACAGTATGCGGCAGAAGTAGTGGGTGATGACGGGCAAGTTATCGCGTGTGATATCCTTCCGATGGATTCTTTGCCGGGTGTGAGCTTTTTGCAAGGGGATTTTCGCGAAGAAGCGGTATTGGATGCGTTATTGGAGCGTATTCAACCAGACATGGTGGATGTTGTGTTATCGGACATGGCTCCTAACATGAGTGGTAACTTAGCATCAGATCAGCCTAGAGCAATGTATCTTGTTGAACTAGCATTAGATATGTGTCGACAAGTACTTGCACCAGATGGCAGCTTTGCGGTAAAAGTTTTCCAAGGCGAAGGCTTTGACCAATATCTGGCAGATGTGCGTAATATGTTCAAAGTGGTCAAAATTCGTAAGCCGGATTCATCGCGAGATCGCTCTCGTGAGGTTTATATTGTAGCTACAGGTTATAAACTGTAGTACCCTAAATTCATCTATTAGTTATCGCGAGGTTAACCCCTTGAGTGACATGGCAAAAAACTTGATTTTGTGGTTGGTTATCGCTGTGGTTCTGATGTCTGTCTTTCAGAGCTTTGGTCCCGGTGATAATGCTGGCCGTCAAGTCGACTATACAACCTTTGTCCGTGAAATCGGTCAGGATCAGATAAGGGAAGTGCGATTCAATGATCGTGAAATCACCGTTTATAAGCGGGATAACACGCGATACGTCACTTATCTGCCTGTCTATAACGATCCAAAGCTGTTAGACGACCTGATTAACGCGAACGTGAAGGTACTGGGTACTCCACCGGAGGAACCAAGCCTACTCGCTTCAATCTTTATTTCCTGGTTCCCGATGCTGTTATTGATCGGTGTTTGGATATTCTTTATGCGCCAGATGCAGGGCGGCGGTGGCAAAGGTGCCATGTCGTTCGGTAAATCCAAGGCTCGCATGATGGGTGAAGATCAGATCAAAACGACCTTTGCGGACGTGGCGGGCTGTGATGAAGCCAAAGAAGATGTCAAAGAACTGGTTGATTACCTGCGTGACCCAAGCCGTTTCCAGAAATTGGGCGGTAAGATCCCGACGGGTGTATTGATGGTCGGTCCTCCTGGTACCGGTAAAACCTTGCTTGCCAAGGCGATTGCGGGTGAAGCCAAAGTACCGTTCTTTACTATTTCAGGCTCTGACTTCGTTGAAATGTTTGTCGGTGTGGGTGCATCCCGTGTCCGTGACATGTTCGAACAAGCGAAGAAAGCCGCGCCTTGTATTATCTTCATCGATGAAATTGATGCCGTTGGTCGCCAGCGTGGTGCCGGTGTCGGTGGTGGTCATGATGAACGTGAGCAGACACTGAACCAGATGCTGGTTGAGATGGATGGTTTCGAAGGTAACGAAGGTATTATCGTTATCGCCGCAACTAACCGTCCTGACGTACTGGACCCAGCCTTATTACGTCCTGGTCGTTTCGACCGTCAGGTAGTAGTTGGCTTGCCGGATGTGCGTGGTCGTGAACAAATCCTGAAAGTGCACATGCGTAAAGTGCCACTAGACGGTGATGTGAAACCTGAGCTGATCGCTCGTGGTACACCTGGTTTCTCAGGTGCCGATCTGGCGAACTTGGTGAACGAAGCGGCATTGTTTGCTGCTCGCGGCAACAAGCGCACGGTCTCAATGGTTGAGTTCGAATTGGCAAAAGACAAAATCATGATGGGCGCAGAGCGTAAATCAATGGTTATGTCAGAAGAGCAAAAAGAATCAACGGCTTATCACGAAGCTGGCCACGCGATTATTGGTCGCTTGGTTCCGGATCATGACCCTGTTTATAAGGTGTCTATTATCCCTCGTGGTCGTGCATTGGGTGTAACCATGTACTTGCCAGAGCAGGATCGTGTTAGCCACTCACGCGAGTTCCTCGAGTCAATGATCTCCAGCCTTTATGGTGGTCGTTTGGCGGAAGAGCTAATTTATGGTCGTGAGAAGGTATCAACTGGTGCGTCGAATGACATTGAGCGAGCAACCGATATTGCCCGCAAGATGGTGACGCAGTGGGGCTTCTCTGAGAAGCTAGGACCATTGCTGTACGCTGAAGATGAAGGTGAAGTCTTCCTGGGTCGCTCAGTGACACAAAGTAAGCATATGTCTGACGATACTGCTAAGTTGATTGACTTGGAAGTTCGTGAACTTATCGACCGTAACTACGAACGTGCTCGTCATATCCTAATGAGTAATATGGATATCATGCATGCGATGAAAGATGCGTTGATGAAGTACGAGACCATTGATGCGGGTCAGATTGATGACTTAATGGAGCGCAAAAAAGAGATCCGAGCGCCGAAAGGCTGGGATGACTCTGGCGATACAATGAAATCTTCTGATGAAGCCGTCAAAGCCGATGAATCAGTGAAAGCGCAAACAGAGTCTGTTGTTACTGACACTGAGCAAGTTTCTGACGATACGACATCTGAGCAGAATAAAGAAGACGATAAGCCTCAGGCTTAATTGACTTCGGTAAAAATAAAACCCCGGCCTAGGTCGGGGTTTTTTATTCGTATCCATTTTTGCTATAGCAATGTATACCAACCACAGTCAGTGATCATTAATAGCGTAGGTCAACGGCTTGATAATAAAATCGAAAATCTCGATAAGCCATTGTTATGCAATCAATATTCATAACGTCGTTACCGGGCTATTTAACAAGCTAGAATGACCCGTTATTAATGACGATTGGTATTAAGATCATGCTATTGATTGGGTATGAACCAAGGGAGCAATCATTAATGATATTGACAAGTAAAAACAAAACCCTCGATCTGACACGCCCTCATACCATGGGGATCTTAAACCTCACTCCTGATTCCTTTTCAGATGGCGGCCGTTTTATTCAGTTAGATGCGGCACTACGTCATGCAGAAAGCATGCTGGTGGCTGGAACCAGTATTCTTGATATCGGTGGTGAGTCTACTCGTCCAGGAGCGGAAGCGGTTAGCCAGCAGCAAGAGCTGGATAGGGTGATTCCGGTAATAGAAGCCTTACGTCAGCGGTTTGATTGCTGGATCTCGATAGATACCAGTAAAGCACAGGTTATGCATGATGCCGTAAATGCGGGTGCAGATTTAATTAATGATGTTTATGCTCTACAGGCACCAGGTGCGCTGGATACGGCTGCTGCCGCTGGCGTTCCTATTTGCTTGATGCATATGCAAGGTCAACCGCGTACAATGCAAACCCAGCCAACCTACCACAATGTTATTGCTGATGTAGGTGCTTTTTTGGATGAACGTATTAATGCTTGCGCGAGTAAAGGGATTCATCGCGATCAATTATTGCTCGATCCCGGTTATGGCTTTGGTAAAACAGTAGAGCATAATTATCAATTGCTTGCGCATTTGGATGATTTTCATCGATTCGGCTTACCCTTATTAGTAGGGATGTCGCGTAAGTCGATGATTTTTAAGTTATTAGATAAGCAACCTGCTGACTGTCTCGCCGGTAGTTTGGCCTGTGCGGCCATTGCTGCGATGAAAGGGGCGCAGATCATCCGGGTGCACGATGCCATCGAAACGGTTGATGTGCTCAAGATCTGTGAAATGACCCTTTCGCAACGCTAAGTGTTGAAGGCGAACGGTACAGCAGGATTTTAACAATATGCTAGGAGCGAATCATGGCAGAACGTAAGTATTTTGGTACCGATGGGATTCGAGGTCTTGTTGGTGAAGGCGCAATTACACCCGAGTTTGTCCTAAAGTTAGGCTGGGCGGCGGGTCGCGTACTATCGCAACAAGGCACGAAGAAAGTGCTTATCGGCAAAGATACCCGTATCTCTGGCTATATGTTGGAATCTGCTCTAGAAGCAGGTTTAGCGGCAGCGGGTTTGCAAGCCGCTTTTACCGGTCCAATGCCAACCCCTGCGGTTGCTTACTTGACCCGTACTTTCCGCGCTGAAGCCGGGATTGTGATATCAGCATCGCATAACCCATATTATGACAACGGTATCAAATTCTTTTCTGCTGAAGGCACGAAATTACCGGATGAGGTTGAGCTGGCCATTGAAGAAGAAATGGCAAAACCGCTGACCTGTGTAGAATCTGCAATGCTAGGTAAAGCGTACCGAATCAATGATGCGGCAGGTCGCTATATTGAATTCTGTAAAGGCACCTTTCCAAGCCAAATGGATTTGACAGGGTATAAAATTGTGGTTGACTGTGCCCATGGTGCCACTTACCACATTGCCCCCAATGTATTTAAAGAGTTGGGGGCCGAGGTCGTCACCATTGGCTGTGAGCCAAACGGGGTCAATATCAACGATAAAGTGGGTGCCACGGATGTTGCGGCACTTCAAGCCAAAGTGCTGGAAGAGAAAGCCGATTTTGGTGTTGCGCTTGATGGTGACGGTGACCGTATCATCATGGTAGATGAAGAAGGTAATAAGGTCGATGGCGATCAGATCGCCTATATCATTGCCCGTGATGCGTTGCGCCGTGGTGAATTAAAAGGTGGTGTGGTTGGTACGCTGATGACTAACCTGGGGATGGAAAACGCCCTGAAAAACCTTGGTATCCCGTTTGTACGCGCCAAAGTGGGTGATCGCTACGTCATGGAAGAGTTGCAAAAGCACAATTGGCTGATTGGGGCTGAGAATTCAGGCCATGTTATTTTGCTCGACAAAGTGACAACCGGAGATGGTATTGTAGCGGCCTTGCAGGTAATGTCATCTATCGTTGGCAGTAAAATGACGCTTAAAGAGCTGGCCGATGGCATGACCATGTACCCGCAGGTATTGGAAAATATTCGTTTTTCTGGTGACAGTAACCCACTTGAGTCAAACGCCGTATTAGCTGCTCAAGCCGAGGTTGAGACCAAACTCGGTGAAAAAGGGCGAGTTTTGTTGCGTAAGTCAGGTACCGAGCCATTGATCCGCGTGATGGTTGAAGGTGAAGATAGTAAGTTGGTTCAAGAATCAGCACTGTATATCGCTCAAGCCGTGAAAGATAACTGTTAATACCTCAATATCATGCCGGATTTGCCTAAAACTTCGACAAGTGATTCACTGATATGCTATTTCAATGAAATTTTACTTGTCAGTGATGGCGGCTTTCGCTAGTATTCATCCCGCTCCTTAAGGAAGGGGTGCGCTGGTACTGCTGTAGCAAATCCGGCACAACAATCTAACCATAGGTGGATCCATGTACGAAATTCTACTTGTGATTTATCTGTTGGCTGCGCTTGGTGTAATTGGCCTAGTGCTAGTACAGCAAGGTAAAGGCGCAGATATGGGCGCATCATTCGGCGCAGGCGCATCAGGTACCCTGTTTGGCGCAAGCGGCTCAGGTAACTTTTTAACCCGAATGACTACACTGTTTGCAACCGTATTCTTTGTGATTAGTCTTGTGCTCGGTAATATGAGCGCTAAGCAAGCAAATGAAACCAGTGGTTGGGAGAATCTTAACGCTCCAGCGACTGAGCAAGTGGTAGACAAAACTGAGAGTACGCCTGTTAATAGCGATATTCCTCAGTAATAACAGAATTTAGCCGAGATGGTGAAATTGGTAGACACGCTAGCATGAGGTGCTAGTGCCGCAAGGTGTAGGGGTTCAAGTCCCCTTCTCGGCACCATTATTTGTTACTTGAAAGAGTAACGTCTGGGCGATATACTTGCCGTCAGATTACGGACGCGGGGTGGAGCAGCTTGGTAGCTCGTCGGGCTCATAACCCGAAGGTCGTTGGTTCAAATCCGGCCCCCGCAACCACTTTCCGAAAAAGCAGCTATTCTTAATGAGGTTGTTTTTTCTATCACAACGTCACTGTTGTGGTATTCAGGGTCCAGTGATAAAAAACCCCGTAATTCGGGGTTTTTTATTATCTGAAACATGACCATTCAGGTATCTACTGGGCTTTATAGCCCTTTTTTTGTTTCCGGGGGGTTGTCTTGACAGCTTTAGAGATGCAATTAACCGAACTGCTTGAAGCGCCGGTAACGGCAATTGGCTACGAGCTTGTTGGGTTAGAGTTTATCCGTGCAGGTGCGCACTCAACACTACGTGTATTTATCGACCATGAAAACGGTATCTTCGTAGAAGATTGTGCAGAAGTGAGCCGCCAGATCAGCGCTGTAATGGATGTTGAAGATCCAATTACGGTTGCTTACAACCTGGAGGTCTCTTCCCCTGGTCTAGAAAGACCGCTATTTAAAGCCGCACATTACCAACAGTTTATTGGCCACGAGGTCAGCTTGGTGTTGAAAATGGCGATGGGTAACCGTCGCAAGTGGAAAGGTGACATCATTACCGTTGACGGTGAGCTTGTCACATTAAACGTTGATGGCAATGAAGAAACATTTGCACTAAGCAATATTTCCAAGGCCAATCTGGTTCCAAAGTTCTAACCGCTAAATTGGGGCATTAGAAATGAACAAAGAAATTTTGGCTGTCGTTGAAGCGGTATCCAACGAAAAAGCTGTTCCTCGTGAGCGTATTTTCGAAGCACTAGAGATCGCGCTGGCAACAGCTACAAAGAAAAAACACGAAGCAGAAATTGATGTTCGTGTAGAAATTGATCGCAAAACGGGCGAATTCGTTACGATGCGTCGCTGGAAAGCCGTAGAAGAAGTGACTCAGCCAACGCTTGAGATGACGATTGAAGCGGCTCAGTACGATGACGAAACAATGGAGCTAGGTGGCTACGTTGAAGAAGAAATCGAATCCGTAACATTCGACCGTATTACAACCCAGACGGCCAAGCAAGTTATCGTACAGAAAGTACGTGAAGCTGAGCGTGCACAGATCGTTGAACAGTTCATTGACAATGAAGGTGAACTAATTACGGGTGTAGTCAAGAAAGTTAACCGCGATGCTGTTATCATTGACCTTGGCAATAACGCAGAAGCCGTTATCTTGCGTGAAGATCAACTTCCTCGTGAAAACTTCCGTCCGGGTGACCGTGTTCGTGGCTTGCTGTATGCTGTACGCCCAGATGCGCGCGGTTTCCAGTTATTCATGACTCGCTCTAAAGCAGACATGCTGACAGAGCTATTCCGTATTGAAGTACCAGAAATCGGCGAAGAGATGATCGAGCTGATGGGTGCTGCTCGTGATCCAGGTTCTCGCGCAAAAATTGCCGTTAAGACTAACGACAAGCGTATTGACCCTGTCGGTGCATGTGTGGGTATGCGTGGTGCGCGTGTTCAGGCTGTTTCCGGTGAGCTTGGCGGTGAGCGTATTGATATCGTGCTTTGGGACGAAAACCCAGCACAATACGTTATCAATGCTATGGCGCCTGCAGAAGTGAGCTCTATCATCGTTGATGAAGACAACCACACCATGGACATTGCTGTAGAGAAGGACAACCTTGCTCAAGCAATCGGCCGTAGTGGTCAGAACATTCGTCTAGCGTCTCAGCTAACTGGCTGGGAACTGAATGTAATGACAGTAGAAGATCTACAGAAGAAGCATCAGGAAGAAGCACAAGAGTCTATCGAAGTATTTACTAAGCACTTGGATATCGACGAAGATTTCGCAACAGTATTGGTTGAAGAAGGTTTCACCACGCTAGAAGAAATCGCTTATGTGCCTGTTGCTGAACTAATGGCAGTTGATGGTCTTGATGAAGAGACCGTGAATGCACTGCGTGACCGTGCGAAAGAAGCGCTGACTACGCTTGCTCTTGCCCAGGAAGAAACTTTTGAAGGTCTAGAGCCTGCTGAAGATCTTCTCGGTCTAGACATCCTTGATCGTGAACTTGCGTTCAAGCTAGCTGCGAAAGGCGTTTGCACACTAGAAGATCTTGCTGATCAAGGTACTGACGATATCACTGATATTGAAGGTGTTGATGAAGCAAAAGCGGGTGAGTTGATCATGGCTGCTCGTAATATCTGCTGGTTTAGTGACGAAGCTTAATAAAGCTTAAAATATTAATCGCAAGGGAGGAGCAGCATGTCAGAGGTTACAGTTAAAGCATTAGCCGAGGAAATCGGCACGCAGATTGACCGTTTGCTTCAACAGTTTGCCGATGCTGGTATCAGCAAGAAAGCTGAAGATAATGTAAGTCAACAAGAAAAACAGTCGTTGCTGAACCACCTCAAGAAAGAACATGGTGGTGAGAGTAACTCTGGCGAGGCCCCTACACGCCTTACTTTGCAACGTAAGACTCGAAGCACATTGAGTGTTTCGGGCTCTGGTGGCAAGAATAAAAGTGTTCAAGTAGAAGTGCGTAAAAAGCGTACCTTCGTTAAGCGTTCTGCGCTTGAAGAAGAACAGCGTGTTGCTGATGAAGCAAAACGTTTAGCAGAAGAGACAGCCACACATGAAGCAGAACTAGCTGCTCAGCGTGCTGTTGAAGAAGCTGCTAAGCGTGCCGCTGACGAGCAGGCGAAGCGTGAGGCTGAAGAGGCTGAACAGCGCGCAGTTCAAGAAAAGCGTTTAGCCGAAGAACAGGCTAAGCAGAATATAGAACAGAAAGTGACACGTGATGCAGAGGAAGAGCAGAAGCGTGAAACTGATACAAAGCGTGCGGCTGAACAGAAAGCCAAACGCGTCGCCGCTGATGAACAGGCTAAGAAAGAGTCCGAGGCGCTTCAACGTCGCCGGGAAGAGGAAGCCAAGCGTAAAGCCGAAGAAGAGAGTCAGCGTCAGCTAGAAGAGGCACGCAAAATGGCAGAACTAAATGAAAAGAACTGGTCAAAAGCTGACCAGGAAAAAGGTAATATGGATAAAACAGACTACCATACTACGACGTCTACCCATGCACGCGCAGCGGAAGACGAACAGGATCGCAAAGAAGAAGGCGCTCGTCGCCGTAAGAAAAAGAAACCAGCAGCTAAGCAAGACGATCGCAATGCGAACGCTCGCGGTGGTCGTAACCAGCGTGGTCGTGGTAAGCCGCAAATGGCTAAGCCAACGTCTATGCAGCACGGTTTCGATAAAACAGCCGTTGTTGCTAAGCAAGATGTTGTTATTGGCGAAACGATTGTTGTGTCAGAACTTGCTAACAAGATGTCAGTAAAAGGCGTTGAAGTTATTAAGGTGATGATGAAGATGGGTGCAATGGCAACCATCAACCAAGTTATCGACCAAGAAACAGCGTCACTGGTTGCTGAAGAAATGGGTCACAAGGTTATTTTACGTAATGAAAATGAGCTTGAAGACGCCGTTATGTCTGACCGTGATGAGAACCTAGCAGTCGTTCCTCGTGCACCAGTTGTGACCATCATGGGTCACGTTGACCACGGTAAAACGTCTACTCTTGACTACATTCGTAAAGCACACGTTGCTTCGGGTGAAGCGGGCGGTATTACCCAGCACATCGGTGCATACCACGTTGAAACTGACAACGGTATGATCACCTTCCTAGATACTCCGGGACACGCTGCGTTTACGTCAATGCGTGCTCGTGGTGCGCAAGCGACGGACATCGTTGTACTTGTTGTTGCAGCAGATGATGGCGTGATGCCACAGACAGTTGAAGCTATCCAGCACGCGAAAGCGGCAGGTGTACCTCTGATTGTTGCTGTAAACAAGATCGATAAAGAAGATGCAAACCCTGACAACGTTAAGAATGAGCTTGCTCAGTATGACGTTATGCCAGAAGAATGGGGCGGCGATAATATCTTCGTTCACATTTCTGCGAAGCAGGGTACTAACATCGACGGCCTACTTGAAGCGATTCTACTTCAGGCGGAAGTACTTGAACTGACTGCTGTTGAAGACGGCATGGCGAAGGGTGTAGTTATTGAATCACGTCTTGATAAAGGTCGTGGTCCAGTTGCAACTGTCCTTGTTCAGGAAGGTACGCTACGCAAGGGCGATATCGTACTTTGTGGCCTTGAGCATGGTCGTATTCGTGCGATGCGTGATGAGTTGGGTCGAGATATCGAATCAGCGGGTCCTTCTATTCCAGTTGAGATTCTAGGCCTATCAGGCGTACCATCAGCGGGTGATGAAGCCACTGTTGTACGTGATGAGCGTAAAGCTCGTGAAGTTGCGCTATTCCGTCAGGGTAAATTCCGTGATGTTAAGCTGGCTCGCCAGCAGAAAGCGAAACTTGAGAACATGTTCGCGAACATGACTGCCGGTGAAGTTGCTGAACTTAACGTGGTACTGAAAGCGGATGTACAGGGTTCTGTTGAAGCGATTGCAGACTCACTACGTAAGCTATCAACTGATGAAGTAAAAGTGAACATCATCGGTTCTGGTGTAGGTGCACTGACTGAAACAGATGCTGTACTAGCCGCTGCGTCAAACGCTATCCTACTTGGTTTCAACGTTCGTGCTGATGTTCCTGCGCGTCGCGTTATTGAAACTGAGAACCTTGATCTGCGTTACTACTCAATCATCTATCAGTTGATTGACGAAGTAAAAGCAGCAATGGGCGGTATGCTTGCTCCTGAGTTCAAGCAAGAGATCATTGGTCTTGCTGAAGTACGTGATGTATTCAAATCTCCTAAGATTGGTGCAATCGCGGGCTGTATGGTAACTGAAGGTACCATTAAGCGTAACAACCCAATCCGTGTACTACGTGATAACGTTGTTATTTACGAAGGTGAGCTAGAGTCACTACGTCGCTTTAAAGATGACGTGGCTGAAGTTAAGAACGGCTACGAGTGTGGTATCGGCGTTAAGAACTACAATGATGTTCGCGTTGGTGACCAGATCGAAGTTTACGAAATTATTGAAATTAAGCGTACTCTTGACTAATACTGACAGTCAAAAGCTGCTTTATAACAATTAATCCTATGGGGAGCTTCGGCTCCCCATTCTTTCAACAGAGCATTCTTGATTAGAGAGTTCTCTTTTAAAGAGAGATAGAAAAATGGCAAAAGAATTTAGCCGCACGCAGCGTGTATCCCAACAAGTTCAGAAAGAGCTGGCGGTGATTTTGCAGCGTGAAATCAAAGATTCACGTATTGGTATGACAACCATCTCAAGCGTTGAAGTGTCTCGTGACATGGGTTACGCCAAAGTGTACGTGACCTTCTTAACTGTGGGGGAGCAAACCCCAGAAGGCAGCCTAGAAGCGCTACGCGAAATGGCACCGTATATCCGTTCACTACTTGGCAAGCAAATCCGCCTGCGTGTGACACCAGAGATCACCTTTATTTTTGATAAATCACTGACTGAAGGTATGCGTATTTCTAACTTGGTGTCTAAAGCTGTTCGTGATGACGAAGAGCGTCGTGGCGATGAACCTCAGTCGGAAGACGAGGAGTAATCCATGGCACGTCGTCGTAAGGGCCGTCCAATTGATGGTGTGATCCTGCTGGATAAGCCAACAGGGTTAAGCTCGAATGATGTCCTGCAAAAAGTAAAGCGTATTTTCTTTGCACAAAAAGCAGGTCATACCGGTGCGTTAGATCCTCTGGCAACGGGTATGTTGCCAATCTGTTTTGGGGAAGCGACCAAGTTTTCTCAGTTCTTGTTGGATTCGGACAAGCGTTATCGTGTGATAGCCAAGCTAGGTGAGCGTACCGATACGTCTGACTCTGATGGCGAAGTCGTGCAAACGCGTGACGTGAAAGTTGACCGTGGTCAGCTGGAGCGTTGCATTGCTAAGTTCCGTGGTACGACCGATCAGATTCCATCTATGTACTCAGCACTTAAGTATCAAGGCCGCAAGCTTTATGAGTATGCGCGCGAAGGTATTGAAGTGCCGCGTGAATCGCGCAAAATCACGGTTTACTCTGTGGATTTGCTGCGTTTTAGCGACAATGAAGTTGAGATGGAGTTGCACGTATCAAAAGGCACTTACATTCGTACCATCGTTGATGATTTGGGTGAAATGCTGGGCTGTGGCGCGCACGTAACTTACCTTCGTCGTACGGGGGTTGCTAAGTATCCGATGGAACGTGTTGTCACATTAGAGCAACTGCAAGCCTTGCTTGATCAGGCAAAAGAGCAAGATATTGCTCCAGGTGAGCTATTGGATCCTCTATTGCTACCCACCGACACTGCAGTACAAGATTTACCTGAGGTGAATATTGTACCGGCTTCTGCGGTCTATGTTCTGCATGGGAATCCGGTGAATGCCGGTACCGTACCCGCAGAAGGGACGCAGGTTCGCATCACGGTAGGTGACACGCGTGAGTTTATCGGCGTGGGTGTGATTGACCGTGATGGTCGACTGGCACCGAAACGCGTGATGGCGAACGAGCAAGCGGAATAAGTGAGCGAGTATTGAGGTGCGCGTTCCTAGGGACGAGGGACGAGAAAATGCGAAAGAGCGTTTTTGGATCCGGCGGCCCTATGGCTACCCTATCATGTAATGGTTCTGTAACTCTGTTATGGAGCCATTTTTTTATTCGCTTTTTGCTTATATTGATGGTTCTATAGAACCATAGAACCATAGAACCATAGAACCATAGAACCATAGAACCATAGAACCATAGAACCATAGAACCATAGAACCATAGAACCATAGAACCATAGAACCATAGAACCATAGAACCATAGAACC
>NZ_JAKJSL010000033.1:0-98015 GCF_050336815.1 Photobacterium nomapromontoriensis | reverse complement strand
ACCTGATCCCATGCCGAACTCAGCAGTGAAACGTAATAGCGCCGATGGTAGTGTGGGGTCTCCCCATGTGAGAGTAGGACATCGCCAGGCTCCCAATTGCTTAAGTGCTGAATAGACACGCTGCGGAGCGGTAGTTCAGTTGGTTAGAATACCGGCCTGTCACGCCGGGGGTCGCGGGTTCGAGTCCCGTCCGCTCCGCCACTATATTAAGCCCAAGTCTTACGACTTGGGCTTTTTTACGTCTGAAAATCATCTGAATTTGAGTAAAATAGTAGCTTACTTGGTTAGCCTCTTTATCTTGAAAGCAGCGGCCTGTCATGCCGGGGAGCTGATGTTCGGTATTGCAAGTCCCATCCGCTCAGCCATTTACACTAAGCCTGTAATATTTAACTAGGCGTAATACTATTTATGGCTATCGAATAGCTCTAGCAGCGCATTAAGTAATGGCTCTTTTTGTCGGCTTTGTTTACAGCATAATCCTAGCCGAAGCGGTTCTATTTTCTCTTTCTCCATCCGTTTGACTTTTCCTCCTACTGGACTGTTTTCGATCACGATATCAGGAGCAATCCCTATCCCGCAGCCTAATGCGACCATGCTTACAATGGCTTCATGCCCCCCCACCTGAGCATAGATGTTAGGGTGTATTACTTTACGTTTAAGCCATTTATTTGCTTTATACCGAGCCATTCCTGATTCTGGCAGGATATAGGGTAGCGTAGCCCACTGTGGGTTATCGGAGAGATATTTCTGTAATCCGGGCGGGGGTAGCAAAGGTGCAATGACTGACATAGAGACGTTATCTAGATCGATAAAGGTCAATTTGCTTGGTAAGTTGTCAGGCTTGGCTGCAATGGCAATATCTGCTTCATCATGCAGGATTTTATCGATAGCTTGAGCTGGATCTCCGGTAAGCAACTGTATTTCAACTTGAGGATATAGCTGACGGAATCGGTTGAGAATCTCGGGAAGGTGGCTATAGCTGGCGGTGACAGAGCAGAATAGTTTGAGTTTGCCGCGGAGAGTCTGTTGATGGGTTATCAGATCAGCTTTAACTTCTTGCCAGCTGGAAACAATGAGTACGGCCGTTGGGAACAGCGTTTGCCCGGCTAACGTTAGCTCGACACTGCGATTGTCTCGATTAAACAGAGCTTGCCCTATCTCTCCTTCAAGCCGTTGAATGACACGGCTCAGAGCGGAAGGGCTAATATGCATCGCTTGGGCGGTCTGACTAAAGTTTTTTGATTCGCACAGGTGTAGAAAAAATCGCAGATATTTTATATTCATCGTCCATGTTGCATATTTTGCAATAAGTTCTTGTGAATATAGCACTTTGCGCAATTAAGTGCGTGATCTACTATCGAAGTATTCGACAATACTGTCGACCTAAGGATAAGTACTCACGGAGTTTGTGTTATGGCTAATTATTTCAATACCTTAAATTTACGCCAACAGCTTGATCAGTTAGGCCGCTGTCGCTTTATGGATCGTGCAGAATTTGCAACGGAAGCGGATTACCTTAAAGATAAAAAGGTCGTGATCGTGGGCTGTGGCGCGCAAGGTTTAAACCAAGGTTTGAACATGCGTGATTCAGGTTTGGATGTGTCATACGCATTGCGTCAAGCGGCTATTGATGAGCAACGGCAGTCGTACAAAAACGCGAGAGAGAACGGTTTTGAAGTTGGTAGTTATGAAACTCTGATCCCGCAAGCGGATTTGGTGGTTAATCTGACGCCGGATAAGCAGCATACTAATGTGGTACAAACTGTGATGCCGTTAATGAAAGATGGAGCTGCGTTAGGTTATTCGCATGGCTTTAATATCGTTGAAGAAGGTATGCAGATTCGTCCTGACTTGACGGTGGTAATGGTTGCGCCGAAATGTCCGGGGACCGAAGTCCGTGAAGAATATAAGCGTGGGTTTGGGGTACCGACACTGATCGCGGTTCACCCGGAAAATGACCCGCAGGGTGATGGCCTTGAGATTGCGAAAGCTTGGGCTGCGGCAACGGGTGGGAATCGTGCTGGTGTACTTGAGTCATCGTTTGTCGCCGAAGTGAAGTCAGATTTGATGGGTGAGCAGACAATTCTTTGTGGGATGCTACAGGCTGGTTCTATTGTGTGCTACGAGAAGATGGTCGCTGAGGGCATTGATGCCGCTTATGCTGGTAAGTTGTTACAATTCGGCTGGGAAACTATTACAGAAGCGCTTAAGTTTGGCGGTATTACCCATATGATGGACCGCTTGTCTAACCCCGCAAAAATCAAAGCCTTTGAGTTATCAGAAGAGCTTAAAGAGCTGATGCGTCCACTGTATAACAAGCACATGGATGACATTATTGCCGGTCATTTCTCTAGTACTATGATGGCAGACTGGGCCAATGATGATAGTGACCTGCTGGGCTGGCGTGCAGAAACGGCAGAAACTGCATTTGAGAATTACCCTGATAGTGCGTTAGAAATTGCAGAGCAGGAATACTTTGATCACGGTATCTTGATGGTGGCGATGGTGCGAGCTGGGGTTGAACTGGCCTTCGAAGCAATGACTGCTTCGGGTATTATCGAAGAGTCGGCTTACTATGAGTCCTTGCATGAGCTGCCTTTGATCGCTAATACCATTGCGCGTAAGCGTCTCTATGAGATGAACGTGGTGATCTCTGATACTGCAGAATATGGTAACTATCTTTTTGCTAATGTAGCTACGCCACTGCTGCGTGAGAAATTCATGCCAAGAGTCGGTACTGATGTGATCGGTAAAGGGCTAGGCAATGTGGGCAATGATGTTGATAACGCAGCTTTGATTGCGGTGAATGAGGCATTACGTAGTCATCCGGTAGAGTGGATCGGACAGGAGCTACGTGGGTATATGACAGATATGAAGCGTATCGCGGTGGGTGGCTAATTTTCTGTCCTGTATAGCTTGATCTCTTTGTCGAAAATACTCATTTGTTAGCGCAAACTCCGTGTTTTCTCTGTGATCTATAGCTCTACAGTTTTGAAAATAGTTAGTGCCTTGTGGCTGAAAAAAGAAAGGCTTGGTCGATGACCAAGCCTTTTGTGTTTGCGGAATAAGCAGATAGTGCTGATTAAGCGTCTTTGTCTTCTGCTTTGTTTGTTAGCTTGGCTTCCAAGTCGGCTAGCTTTTGCTCCATCTCGGCCAGCTTTTGGCGAGTACGTAGTAGCACTTGTGTTTGTACGTCAAACTCTTCACGGTTGACGACGTCCAGCTTGCTAAGTTGAGCTTGGATCACCTGACGTACTTTCTGTTCAACATCGTTACCTAGCTCTTTGACTGGCTGCGGCATGGATTCGTGGATTTGTTTAGCGATTTGCTCTAGCTTTTTTGGATCGAACATAATGTGTGGCTCCGTAGCGACTAATCGTTGTTGTGGTCATTTTATGCAATGCTAAGCGGATTGTCGTGGATGAATAATGAAAATGAAAGAGGTCGCACAAGGCGACCTCTTTATTTCAGTGAGTCACTTAACAATCTCTAGCTTTCAGAGCGTTACGAGCCTCATCTGCTCGCTTTAGTTTTTCCAAATCTTTGTCTTCCACAAATACCGGTAGCGGTTTGTGAACACTTGCCAGATAGGTGTAAATCACGGGCAATACAAACAAAGTAAATATTGTACCGATCGCCAGACCTGCCACGATAACAATACCAATACTGAAACGCTGTGCGGCACCAGCACCAGTTGCATATAGCAGTGGGATCAAGCCTGCAATCATCGCGGCAGTAGTCATCAGGATTGGACGTAGACGAATTTTGGCTGCCTCCATCACCGCTGCCATTCGGTCTTTCTTGTGTAGCAGCTGCTCTTCCTTGGCTACCTCACAGATAAGAATACCGTGCTTGGTGATTAAACCTATCAGGGTGATCAGGCCGACCTGCGAGTAGATATTCATGGTTGCTGCGCCCCATGCCAGAGCAATTAACGCACCACAAATTGCCAATGGTACAGAGACCAGAATTACCAGCGGGTCACGCAATGATTCGAACTGGATAGCAAGTACCAGGAAGATAATTGCAAGTGCCAGAAGGAAGGTGGTGTAAAGCGCATTCCCTTCAGTAACAAACTGGCGAGCTTCACCCATGAAGTCGTACTGGTAGCCTGACGGTAGGTTCTTAGCTTCAGCTTGGAACCATGTAATAGCATCTCCCATCGCCACGCCAGGAGCTGGTACAGCACCTACCGTCGCTGAGTTTAGCTGGTTGAAGTGCGGTAATGAGCGTGGCTCTGCAACCACATCAATACTCACTAAGCTGCCCAGTGGGATAGCATTACCATCAGCGGCGCGTACATAGTAGCCTTTCATCGATTCAGGGTTGAGACGGTACTTACGCTCAACCTGCGGGATCACCTCATAAGAGCGGCCATTGAGGTCGATACGGTTGACGTAACCATCTGCCATCATGGTGCTCAGGGTAATACCGATGTCTTGCATCGTCACGCCGTAGGCTCCAGCCTTGTCTTTATCAATTTTGATTTTCATGGTGGCCGAATCGTAGTTCAGATCGAGATCCGAATAGACGAATAGGGCATTGTTCTTCACCTTGGTCAAAATATCGCTACTGATCTGGAACAGGCTTTCGAAGCTGTTCGGGGTAGTGATCACGAACTGGATCGGCAGACCTGAACCGGCACCAGGTAGTTCTGGCATCTGGAATGCAGTGACTGACATCTCAGGAACGTCTTTGACTAATCCTGTGACACGCTTAACCACTTCTGCTTGGCTAGCCTTACGCTCACTCCATGGTACCAGTGAGGCGATACCAAAAGCCTGATTGGAGCTCGGCACGCCTGAGAACACCTGTGCAAATGCCACTTCAGGTTGATCAACCAAAATACGGTTGACCTCATCCATGGTATTTTCGATGTAATCGAGGTTAGCATTGGACGGTGCGGTACCCATCATTACCAGTACGCCCTTATCTTCCGCTGGTGCCAATTCACTCGGGATAAACTGGAAGAGTAGCGGTAGGGTGCCAAAGACGATCACGGCAAACACAATAACCACTGGGCGCATTTTCATGATTCCGCCGAGCATTTTCTCGTAGCGGTTGGTCATGCGATCAAGGAAGTGATGTACGGTGGTTTCGAATTTGCTTGGTTTATCGTGGGCTTTCAGCATTTTCGAACACATCATTGGCGACAGTGTCAGGGCGATGATCCCTGAAACAAAGACGGCACCAGCCAGTGTTAATGCAAATTCTTTAAATAGAGAGCCAGTGATCCCGCCCATCATGGCGATAGGTGCGTATACCGCGCCCAGTGTCAGGGTCATGGCAATTACGGGTATTGCAATCTCGCGAGTACCGATGATCGCAGCCCGGAATGGCGATTCCCCTTCTTTGATATGACGGTCGACGTTTTCCAACACCACGATAGCATCATCAACAACTAAGCCTATGGCCAGTACCATGGCGAGCAAAGTCATCAGGTTCCACGAAAAACCAAAGATCTGCATCACCATCGCCACACCAATCAGCGACAATGGAATGGTTACGATAGGGATGATTACAGCGCGGAATGAACCGAGGAACAAGGTGATCACCACCAATACAATCAGTGCCGCTTCAGCAATGGTTTTGATAACTTCATTGATTGACTCGTTAATCGCAATTGTCGAGTCATACATGATGTTCATCTTGATATTGCTTGGCATATTGCGCTGCAGCTCAGGCAGCAGTTTATACACATTCGCAGCAATATTGATGGGGTTAGCACTTGGCGCAGCATTGATAGCCGCGACGACAGCTTCTTGGCCATTGGCTGAGGCACGGTAGACATCATGGCTCTTTTCTAGCGTGACTTTAGCGATATCACCGAGACGGATCACCTGACCATCTTTTGTCGACACGACCAGTCGTTCTAGCTCATCGGTATTGGTAACTTGCGTATCAGCGGTACCATTATAAACAACAAATTCGCCCGTTGCCTGACCAGTTGCCGACTGATAGTTATTGACGTTAAGGACATTCATGACATCCATCGCCATGAGGTTATAGGCCGCCATTTTGGCCGGATCTAACCACACGCGTAAGGCGTATTTCATGCCGCCGTACAGGTCAACTTTAGATACCCCGTTAACAGTAAATAGCTGTGGCGTGATTACTCGCTCAAGGTAGTCGGTGATCTGGCTCGATGCCAATTCTTCACTGGTAAAGCCGATGTACATCACCGCAGTCGTTGAACCGGTTGACATCGTTACCGTCGGGTCTTCTGACTCTTTTGGCAACTGAGAGCGAACCGAGTTGGTCTTGGCCAAGATATCAGCCAGCGCTGCATTCGGATCCGTATTTAGCTTCATCGTGACCGTGATGGTTGATGAACCCAGTACGGAAGACGAGGTCATAAAGTCGATATTATCTGCTTGAGCAATGGCTTGTTCAAGCGGTTGGGTAATAAAGCCCTGAATAAGATCGGCACTGGCACCGTAATAGCCAGTTGTTACCGTTACCACGGTATTGGTCATGTCTGGGTATTCCCGGACCTGCATTTTGAATATTGCTTGCAGGCCAAGGAGGGCAATCAGAAAGCTGATTGATACCGCTAAGACAGGACGTTTGATAAAAACATCTGTAAAGCGCATCTATCCTCCGAGTTATAGCATTGGGGTTTCAGCAGGGGCTTTTAGCGAATTGCTATCGACCACACGCACTTTGGCATGGTTACTTAGGCGAACTTGGCCTGATGTGACAATAGTCTCACCCACTTTCACGCCACTTAGGATATGGGCGTTGTTGCCTTTACGCTCACCCACTTTAATTACTGACTGCTTCACGCGCAGATCACCTTTGTCATCTTTGTAAGTGATATAGACATTGTCACCATACAAGGTGTAGGTGATAGCCGTTTGCGGCATGATGATCTGATCTGTCAGGGTTGGGAGAATAATATGGGCGCGTGCGAACATCCCGCTGCGAAGTTGACCGTCATTGTTTGGAATATCGGCTTGAACTTGTACGAGTCCACTTTGGTAGTTTACCGCTGGCTCAATGGCGCTGATCTTACCGCTAAAGGGTGTTTCAGGATAAGCGTCGACAAATATTTCAACGTCTTGGCCAAGGTGGATCTCCGGAATATCCGTTTGTGGCACAGTGAAGCGTAGCTTCATCAATGTGGTATCTTCCAGACGTACGACATCAGTACCAGGCTGGATATATTCCCCAAGGAAGACATTACGTAGGCCGATAACACCGCTGAATGGGGCATTGATAGTACGACGATCAATGGTGGCTTTCAGACTTTCGATATCAGCAACTAATGAGAAATATGACGCTTCAGCATCATCATAGGCTTCTTTTGAGATCGACCCTTTTTTGAATAGGCCTTGGTAGCGCTTATACTTGGCTTGGGCGGCAGGTAAGCGTGCTTGTGCACTTTGCAGGTTAGCAAGTTCAACATTGGCATCTAATGATAGCAGTTGTTGGCCCGCATTAACCGCTGCTCCTGATTCAAAATCAATACTTTTGATGATTCCAGCAACTTCGGTAGTGATGGTTACACCTTGGTTTGGTTCAATAAAACCAATGGCTTCGATGGCAGGGATCCAGTCGCGAGATTGTGCCGTGGTGACCGTGATCGGGAACTCAGGCTCTGGCATATTAGCCATGTATTCGGCTATTTTCTGTTGTTTAAATAGATTGAAACCAATAACGCTTCCGAAAAGCAGAAGGGCAATCAGTAGCATCAATATCCATTTTTTCATTGTCGGTTATGCTCCGAAATTGGTGAATGTGAGTGCTGAAGAATAGCGTCCCAGCAGGCTTGGATGGTGGCCTCAAGGGTCTCATCGCTGACCGTGTAAACTCCGTTTATATGTTTGCGAGCCAGGCAAGCACTTGGCTCCAGGCTTAGTACACTAAGGATTTCGTTATCGAGGTTCTTGAACAGCCCTGTGGCTTTCCCTTCGTCAAATAAGCGATCGATCTTAGCGAACATTTTCTTTTCTCGTGATCGTTGCTCCTGACCTTCGCGGCGCGGTAGGCTTTCGAATTGGCCACGATTGATCAGTGGTGCATTATCCTGCGTTGCCATGTTCCAAAGATTGAGCCAGATGGTATGAAATCGTTGTTGCAATGGCATGTCATCTGATACGTTTTTCCCCATTTTATCAGCAACATAGTTGAGGATGTGATCATGGAGTTGGCTGAGTAAATCTTCTTTGTCTTCGAAATAACGATAAATGGTTCCCGCGGCAACCCCTGCTTCCTTGGCAACCATTTGCATGGAGATACCATGAAAGCCGTGTTTGGCCAGCAAGATTTCAGTTGCATCAAGGATGCGTTTCTTTTTATCACTCATAGCAGACAGTTGTTAAAAAATATAATGAATGAATGTTCATTCGCGATTTTAAAGTGTCAGAAAAAGAGTGCAAGTCTTATTTCATATCAACAGGTTCGGTGGGCAACATGCGAGGGTGAATAGACAATAGCCAATAACCCGTTACAATGCGCCAGACTGGCCCGAAGAACAACATAGGATACACCCATGAAACTGAACCCAAGGCAAAACGAAGCGGTAAAATTTATCGCCGGACCCTGTCTCGTCTTAGCGGGAGCGGGTTCAGGCAAAACCCGGGTGATCACCAATAAAATCGCCTACTTAGTCCAGCAATGCGGTTACAAGGCGCGCAATATTGCTGCGTTGACCTTTACCAATAAAGCTGCCAGAGAAATGAAAGAACGCGTAGGCCAGACGCTGGGACGCCAAGAAGCTAAGGGGCTGATGGTATCGACATTTCACACATTGGGGCTAAATATTATACGGCGTGAGTATAAATCGCTTGATCTTAAAGCAAGTTTTTCGCTTTTTGATGATCAAGATCAGATGGCCTTGCTCAAGGAGCTCACCGACGCTGAACTTGAGGGGGATAAAGATTTACTTAAGCTGTTGCTGTCGACCATTTCGAATTGGAAAAACGACATGCAGTCACCGGCCGATGCCAAAGCGCAGGCTCAGTCGGAGCGAGATCAGCTGTTTGCTTATTGTTATGAGATGTACCAGCGTCAAATGAAGGCGTATAACGCACTCGACTTTGATGATTTGATCTTATTGCCCGTCTTGCTGCTACGTGACAATCAAACAGTACGAGAATACTGGCAAAACCGTATTCGCTATTTACTGGTGGATGAATACCAAGATACCAATACCAGCCAGTACCTGTTTGTAAAATTGTTGGTCGGTGAGCGTTCACGCTTTACTGTGGTTGGGGATGATGATCAGTCTATCTATTCGTGGCGTGGCGCGCAGCCAGAGAATTTGGCGTTATTGAGTAAAGACTTCCCGACGCTGAAGGTGATTAAGCTGGAGCAGAATTATCGCTCAACCAGCCGGATCTTACGTACCGCGAATATACTGATCGCCAACAATCCACACTTGTTTGAGAAAACCTTATTTTCAGCGTTGCCTGATGGCGAGTTGCTTAAGGTGATCACCGCCAAGAATGAAGATCATGAGGCCGAAAAAGTGGTGGGGGAGCTCATTGCCCACCGTTTCCTTAATAATACCCAGTATAAGGATTACGCGATTCTTTATCGGGGTAACCATCAGTCCCGGTTGTTTGAAAAAGCGTTGATGCAAAACCGTATCCCTTATCGGATTTCCGGTGGCACCTCTTTCTTTTCTCGGGCTGAGATCAAAGACATGATGGCGTACTTGCGGTTACTGACTAACCTTGATGATGACAATGCCTTTTTACGTATTGTGAATACACCACGTCGAGAGATTGGTCCTGTCACCCTGGAAAAGTTAGGCACTTATGCCAATATGCGAGGCAAGAGTCTGTTTGCTGCCAGTTTTGAGCTAGGATTGGAGCAGCACCTTTCCGGGCGTGGTTTAGAGTCGCTACAGCGCTTTACCCGCTGGGTGGTTGAGCTGTCCGATAACGCTGAGCGTGGCGACACCATCGCTGCGGTACGGCAGTTAGTGCGCGATATCCATTATGAAGATTGGCTGTACGAAACATCAGCCAGCCCGAAAGCGGCTGAGATGCGGATGAAGAACGTGTCTGATCTCTATAGCTGGATCACTGCGGATCTCGAGGGCGATAACTACGATCAGGAAGTGAAAACGTTAAAAGAGGTGGTGCAGCGTCTGACCTTACGTGACATGATGGAGCGCGGTGAAGATGATGATGATGCGGATCAGGTCCAGTTGATGACCCTGCATGCTTCCAAAGGGCTGGAATTTCCCTATGTATACTTGATTGGGACGGAAGAAGGTATTTTACCGCATCAGGTCAGTATTGATGAAGACAATGTCGATGAAGAGCGGCGGCTGGCCTATGTCGGGATCACCCGGGCTCAGAAAGAACTGACTTTTACCTTGTGTAAAGAGCGGCGCCAGTACGGTGAGTTGATCAAACCAGAGCCGAGTCGTTTCTTGTATGAGCTACCACAAGATGACTTGGAGTGGGAAGCGGATCGAAAACCCGTGACTCAGCAGGAGCGGATGCAAAAGGGTCAAGCCCATATTGCCAATATCCGGGCCATGTTTAAAAAATAACGATCAAAAAAGGGTTGATGGTGCACATCAACCCTTTATTTTTTCAGCACCTAGCAACCGCTATAGCCCATCAATCATGTGGTTGATGGCTGCCACTATCTCATCATCGCTGCAATCCATACAGGAGCCTTTAGCGGGCATCGCATTGAAACCGTTGATGGCATTGTCGGTCAATACCGCATTGCCTTTGGCGAGACGCAGGCTCCAGTCCGATGCATCGCCCTTCTTAGGGGCTCCCATCACGCCACTACTATGGCAGGCCGCACAGAATGTTCCATAGACAGCATCACCACTACGTGGGCCTACGGCAACGACAGGCGCTGCGGGGGCATCCCCTTCAAGATAGACCGAGCCCACAGGCTTGATGCGTTCTGCGATAGCATCGTCTGACATATCTGACGCTACGGCAGCGCCTGCGAGCGATAATGCAGCAATAGCAGATACCATGAGTTGTCGAAGAGATAATTCCATTGAGCTCACCTTACACTTCCAGAAAATTATGTGCGATTGCCACCGCCTGCTTGTATGCTTGTTATTAGTGATACTGTTGAAACAAGGCAGTGATTATTTACAAAATGTTTAAATTGTAAAAACTAAGTAAGTATATCGCCTATTGTCGCTTGGATAAACAAGGTGGCTGCGTTTGTATGATACGAATCAATGCTTATCTGTCTATATTTACAGCGAACGATAAAAAAAACAAAAAAAACACTTTACGAAAAGGAGCGTAATCCGTAATATCCACCTCCGCCGATAGGGTATGCGCCCGTAGCTCAGCTGGATAGAGCGTTGGCCTCCGGAGCCAAAGGCCGAAGGTTCGAATCCTTTCGGGCGCACCATTCCGGATTAAAGGACATTGGCAAAAAGAAACATTGGTGGCTATAGCTCAGTTGGTAGAGTCCCGGATTGTGATTCCGGTTGTCGCGAGTTCAAGCCTCGTTAGCCACCCCATATTTTAGAAGATTGATGTTATCATCAGTGTTCACAGTCTTTATGACTTAAAACAGATTTCGTCGGTGAATAGCGCAGTTTGGTAGCGCATCTGGTTTGGGACCAGAGGGTCGGGGGTTCGAATCCCTCTTCACCGACCACTTACATTGGTGGCTATAGCTCAGTTGGTAGAGTCCCGGATTGTGATTCCGGTTGTCGCGAGTTCAAGCCTCGTTAGCCACCCCATTTTCAGGTAATGTTAATATTTCCTTGGCACTGTAAGAGCCTAAAACTTGTCGGTGAATAGCGCAGTTTGGTAGCGCATCTGGTTTGGGACCAGAGGGTCGGGGGTTCGAATCCCTCTTCACCGACCACCATATGAAACCCTAGCTTTCGAGCTAGGGTTTTTTTCTATCTGTCATATTAATATTTCCCTTCGCTGTTTTAACCTATCCCTCATCATCCATATTTTGCTCGCTTAGCCTGACAACCATCTGGTGTCATTGTCGTTTTGATCTGCTGGTTTTGATTTTCACAGTAGAAAGAGTGATCGACTATATAGCTAACAACCAGATGCAAGATTATGCTTTGATATCTCTATCTCTCTTTATTTGCTTCCATTTATAACCCGCAATTCAGTTGTTTGTTTTTTAAATGTTAATTTTAAAATTGTTGGTTTTGAGTATTTATGCAAATTGCGCATTTGTGAGGTATGTCTTATAACCAATATTCTAGATTTATTCACTAGTGTTTACTGGTCGTGGTTGGTTGTGATGTGCATACGGTTGCTCCGTTTTCCTCGGAGCAATAGAACTTGATATGACTATTTATTCTTTTTTTATTCATTTTGATGGTTTTTACTCGTGTTTTGTTGATTTCCTGTGAAATGTTTGACAAATTGTGCTCTTAGTCGCTATTCAGCAAATTATGCTGATGGAAAGGATTCGTTTTTCAGACAGGGCAGAACACTGCCAAGCAGCTGGGGTCTGGTAATGGCTTTATTGGAAGTAAAAAACCTACGGATTGAATATCCGTCACGTCATGGGGTTCACGCGGCAGTGAAATCACTCTCGTTTTCTATTGAGCGGGGTGAGATTGTCGGGGTAGTGGGTGAATCTGGTGCGGGGAAGTCGACCGTCGGTAATGCGGTGATCGACTTGCTAAGTCCGCCGGGACACGTTGCTAGTGGTGAGGTATACCTTGATGGTCAGCTCATTTCTGGCCTGAGTGCTGAGCAGATGCGCTCAATTCGAGGGTCGAAAATTGGATTTATATTTCAAGATCCGATGACGTCACTGAACCCATTGTTTACGGTGGAGCAACAGTTGACCGAAACCATTGTGACCAACCTGAAGGTCAGCCAGCAGGAAGCAGTCAAACGGGCGATTAATCTCATGGCTCAAGTTGGGATCCCCCAACCTGAACTGCGTATCAAACAGTATCCGCATCAGTTTTCTGGCGGCATGCGCCAGCGAGTCGTGATTGCCATTGCATTGGCGGGTGAGCCTGACTTGATCATCGCTGATGAACCGACCACTGCTCTGGATGTGTCGATACAGGATCAGATCCTAACGCTGATTCGTGATTTGTGCGTGAAGAAGAATGTCGGTTGTATGTTGGTAACCCATGATATGGGCGTTGTATCCAATGTGACAGATCGGGTTGCGGTGATGTACCGTGGTGATCTGGTCGAGTTCGGCACGACTGAGCAGGTACTGTGCCGACCTATTCACCCTTATACCCAGAGTTTGATCGCGGCTGTGCCACGTTCCGATATCAAGCTTAAGCGTTTTCCTTTGGTGAGCTATATCGAAGAAGCGCACGAGATGAGCACTCTGGATGTTAAAACCCACTGGCTGGGCCAACGTGAAGATCAGCGTCACTATAGTGGGGCTTTGCTTCAGGTTGAAAACGTTAACCTGCGGTTCGTCACCAAAGATTCCTTTTTCGAAAGCCGGCGTGAATACGTGCAGGCATCAAACAATGTCAGCTTTGCGATTAATGAAGGGGAAACCTTTGGTTTAGTGGGTGAGTCCGGCTCAGGTAAATCAACCATTGCCCGAGTGATAGCGGGTCTGTATCCACCTAACTCAGGGCGGGTTGTGTTTGAGGGGATCGATCTGACAGCCTTGAAAAGTGAGACCCAGCGACGTCCTTTGCGCCGTCAGATGCAGATGGTGTTTCAGAATCCTTATACCTCAATGAATCCGAGAATGCGGGTGGCCGACATTATTGCCGAGCCGATCCGGTTTCACCGCTTGACCGACAGCGAATCGCATACCAGCCAAATCGTCAATGATTTGCTGGATCATGTCGGTCTCGGCCGCGGAGCCGGGGTGAAATACCCCCATGAATTTTCTGGCGGCCAGCGTCAGCGGATATCGATTGCCCGTGCGTTGGCGACTCGGCCTCGCTTACTGATTTGTGATGAGCCAACCTCAGCCCTGGATGTCTCGGTACAAGCTCAGATCCTTAACTTGTTGAAGGATCTACAGGATGAGTTGAATTTAACCATGCTGTTTATTAGCCACGATTTGCCCGTGATCCGTCAGATGTGTGATCGCATTGGGGTGATGCAGCAAGGTGTTTTGCTGGAAGTGGCACCAACCGAACAGTTGTTTACCGCCCCGCAGCATGCGTATAGCAAACACCTTATTGCGCTGATGCCTGAATTTACCGGTATGAGTCAGGAAGGATTAAAACTGGCTTAATCCCGCAATAGAAAGCACAACATACAAATACAACAATAAGTAAACACAACAAGATGGGAGTTCACTCCCAGCATAAAGGAGTTATGCAATGAAAACCCTCAAGTCCAAGCTGGCCGTTGCTGTAATGGCTGCCTGCCTAAGCTTTAGTGCTTCCGCCGCTGAAATTAAAGTCGCATATGATGCTGATCCCGTTTCGCTTGACCCGCATGAGCAGCTATCCGGCGGAACGTTACAGGTTTCCCATATGGTGTTTGATCCGCTGATTCGTTTCACCCAGTCACTGGACTTTGAACCGCGTCTCGCTGAAAGCTGGGAGCGAGTGAATGAAACAACCTATCGTTTTAAATTACGCAAAGGGGTTACGTTCCATTCCGGCAATACCATGACAGCAGACGACGTGATATGGACGTTCAACCGTTTGAAAACATCGCCTGATTTTAAGGCCATTTTTGACCCGTACTCGTCAATGAACAAGCTGGATGACTTTACTGTTGAGCTGATCTCTAAGTACCCGTATCCGTTGGTGCTTCAGACTGCGACCTACTTGTTCCCAATGGACAGTAAGTTCTATAGCGGCAAAACCGCTGATGGTAAAGATAAAGATGCCGTCGTGAAGCACGGGGATTCTTATGCTTCGACCCATGTATCAGGGACGGGGCCATTCATTGTAACGGCGCGTGAGCAAGGCGTAAAAGTTGAGTTTGAGCGTTTTGCTAACTATTGGGATACCGAGACCAAAGGTAATGTCGATAAGCTGACTCTCGTGCCAATCAAGGAAAATGCAACCCGTGTTGCCGCCTTGTTGTCAGGTGGCGTCGATATGATCCATCCGGTTGCGCCAAATGATCATGAGCGAGTGAAAAACGCGAAGGATATTGAGCTGGTTACGCTTCCTGGTACCCGTTTGATTTCGATGCAAATGAACCAGAAATCCAATGCGGCACTGAAGGATGTTCGGGTGCGTCAGGCGATCATTCATGCCATTAACAATGAAGGCATCGTGAAGAAAATTATGAAGGGGTTTGCCACTGCCGCACACCAGCAGGGCCCTGCCGGGTATGCGGGTTATGATGAGGCACTGGCACCGCGTTATGATCTGAAAAAAGCCAAACAACTCATGAAAGAAGCGGGCTACGAGAAGGGCTTTAAACTGAGCATGCTTGCGCCTAACAACCGCTATGTGAATGATGCCAAAGTGGCTCAGGCGACGGCTGCGATGCTGGCAAAAATTGGTATTAAGGTCGATTTGAAAACTTTGCCTAAGGCTCAGTACTGGCCGGAGTTTGATGTCTGTGCGGCAGATATGATGATGATTGGCTGGCATTCTGATACTGAGGATTCAGCGAACTTGACCGAGTTTTTGACCATGACCCGTAATACAGACACCGGTCGGGGTCAGTATAACTGTGGTTATTACTCGAACGCGGAAGTGGATAAGCTGATTGAGCTGTCGAATAAGGAAACTGACCCGGCGAAGCGTAGTCAGATGCTGAAAGATGTTGAAGGGATCCTCTATCGTGATGCGGCTTTTGTCCCGCTACACTGGCAGAGTGAGGCGTGGGGGGCTAAATCAAATGTCCACGCGGCTGAAATCGTCAACCCGATGGTGATGCCTTATTTCGGTGACTTGATTGTCGACTAAGGTGCAGTATACCGTGCCGGCCGAATTGGGTCGGCACGTTTTAAGGATGAGAAAAGGGGCAGGGAATGTTTACGTTTCTGGTCAAGCGCCTGTATCAGGCACTGATAGTGATGTTTGTGATCAGTCTGGTGGCTTTTGCCATTCAGGATAACCTTGGCGACCCGCTACGAGAGTTGGTGGGACAATCGGTATCAGAAGCTGAACGTCAGCAACTTCGAGACGATCTGGGTCTAAATGATCCGTTTATGACAAAATACAGCCGATTTATTACCAACGCGGTGCAGGGTGACTTGGGTACGTCGTATTTCTTCAAACGACCTGCTGCAGAAGTGATCCTCGATAAGTTAGTCGCGACCTTAGAGTTGGTGTTTGGAGCCAGCCTGATCATTGTGGTGGTGTCGATCCCGCTTGGGGTCTATTCAGCGATTCACCCGAACAGTGTTGTCACCAAAACCGTGATGGCACTGAGTAGCATCGGGATATCTATTCCGGTGTTTTTGACCGCCATTATGCTGATGTATGTGTTTTCCATTGAATTAGGGTGGTTGCCATCGTATGGCCGTGGTGAAACGGCCAATGTGCTGGGGTGGGAGTCGGGGTATTTTACCCTCGATGGTTTACGGCATTTGATCTTGCCATGTATCGCCCTCGCCTCGATTATGCTGCCGCTGTTTATTCGACTGGTTCGAGCCGAGATGCTGGAAGTACTGAGCTCGGAATACATCAAGTTTGCTAAGGCCAAAGGACTGGCAATGAATAAGATCTACTACCAACATGCTTTGAAAAATACCATGTTGCCAGTATTGACGGTTGGTGGGGTGCAAATTGGGACCATGGTGGCTTATACCATTCTGACCGAAACGGTGTTCCAGTGGCCGGGGACCGGGTTTCTGTTCCTTGAGGCGATTAACCGGGTTGATACCCCGCTGATCACCGCTTACGTTATTTTTGTTGGGCTGCTTTTTGTCGTTACCAACACCATTGTTGACCTGTTGTATGGACTGGTTAACCCCACTGTAAACCTGACTGGTAAGGGAGAGTAAGTCATGAGCAGTACGGCAATCACTACCCCAAGCCGCTGGGAACGCTTCAAGCAATCGGATTTTCTGTATTATTTCCTCAAAGATAAAGTTGCCATGTTCAGTTTTGCGGTGTTCATGGTGTTTGTATTAGGGGCGCTATTTGCTCCACTCCTGTCTCCGACAAACCCGTATGATTTGTCGACCATCGACATCATGGACTCAGAGCTGCCGCCATCCTGGATGGCAGATGGGGACAGTCGATTTTTGTTTGGCACTGACGATCAAGGTCGTGATATTTTCTCGACCATGCTGTATGGCTCGCGGCTGTCACTGACCATTGGTTTGTTGGCCGTTGGCTTGCAGCTATTGTTGGGCGTCGTCATTGGCCTGAGTGCCGGGTATTTTGGTGGGCGGGTCGATAGCTTCCTGATGCGGGTCGCGGATGTGCAGCTGTCATTTTCGACCATGATGGTAGCGATTATTGTCTCGGCCATATTCCGCACCGCACTGGGTTCTGAACTGTTTGCCCAGTATGCGGTGGTGATGCTGGTGGTGATCATCGGTGTCGCTGAATGGCCACAGTATGCCCGTACCGTGCGTGCGTCAGTGCTGGCAGAGAAAAAGAAAGAATATGTGGAAGCGGCGAAAGTGATGGGCTTTAAATCCCCAAGGATCATGTTCCGTCATATTTTGCCTAACTGTTTATCTCCGATTTTGGTGATATCCACGGTGCAGGTGGCCAATGCCATTATGTCGGAAGCGGCGCTGTCTTTCTTAGGGTTGGGTTTACCCGTGGATCAGCCGTCGTTGGGATCGCTGATCAGTATTGGCTTTAACTACATTTTCTCCGGCTCGTGGTGGATCACCGCATTTCCTGGGCTGGTCCTGATCAGCTTGGTTTTGGTGATCAACTTGCTGGGGGATTGGCTGCGGGATGTCTTTAACCCGAAAATTTACAAAGGGTAATAGCCAAATGGCCCCGAGTTCATTACCGTGTTGAGTCATAGTTTGCCAGATGAGACAGCACCATGATTGATATCGGGGTTAACCTGAGTAACAGCCGTTTTGATAAGGATCGGGATGCGGTGATCAGCCGCGCCCAAGCCGCCGGGGTGCATGGTTTGATCCTGACCGGTACCAGCATTGATGAAAGCCAGCAAGTCTTCGCTATGGCCCAGCAGTGGCCGGGATATTGCTACAGTACTGCTGGTATTCACCCGCATGACGCCAAGTCAGTGAGTGACCTGACCCTTTCCGAAATCCGAGCATTAGCCGTTCAGCCGCAAGTGGTGGCGATCGGTGAGTGTGGACTCGATTTCAATCGTGATTTTTCTCCTCGTTCGCAGCAAGAGGCAGTATTTGATGCGCAATTAGCCTTGGCGGCTGAGTTGAACCTACCTGTTTTTATGCATTGCCGCGATGCTCATGAGCGGTTTATGGCAATCCTAAAGCCGTGGCGTGATAAGTTGCCTGCCGCAGTATTGCACTGTTTTACGGGATCAGAGCAGGAGTTGCGTGATTGTTTGGCGCTGGATCTGCATATTGGGATCACGGGCTGGGTATGTGATGAGCGCCGAGGCACTGAACTGCGTGAGATTGTTGGTTTGATCCCTGATAACCGATTAATGATTGAAACTGATAGCCCGTATTTATTACCCCGAGATTTACGACCAAAGCCAAAATCTAGTCGTAATGAACCTCAGTATCTGCCCCATATTGCGAGCGTCATTGGCCAGTGTCGAGAGCAATCAACTGCGCAAGTCATTGCTAATTCTTACGCTACCACTCTGGCTTTTTTTGTCATAGGATCGCCCGTTGCCTGATGGGAGTGGTATGATCGGGAAAAAGCGATTTAACCCCCTAACAAGGAGAATGCAGTGTCTGTATCTATTCAGGGCGCGTTTCCTGCTCGCCGTATGCGTCGTATGCGCAAGCATGATTTTAGCCGTCGTTTGATGGCAGAAAACCAAATTTCTGTGAATGATCTGATCTACCCGATGTTTATTCTGGAAGGTGATAATCGCCGTGAAACGGTGGATTCAATGCCTGGAATTGAGCGGTTATCGATTGATCTGATGCTAGACGAAGTGCGCTATCTGGCGAACCTTGGGGTCCCGGCGATTGCACTGTTTCCAGTCGTATCGCAAGAATTTAAAACCGTGTGGGCGGAAGAAGCGTATAACCCACAGGGTTTGGTTCAGCGTGCAGTACGCCAGCTGAAAGAGCAGGTCCCAGAAATGGGTGTGATCACGGATGTGGCGTTAGACCCGTTCACCATCCATGGCCAAGATGGCATTATTGATGATCACGGGTATGTGATGAATGATATCACCACCGAGGTGCTGATTAAGCAGGCTTTGTCCCATGCAGAGGCGGGTGCGGATGTGATTGCGCCATCTGACATGATGGACGGTCGTATTGGCGCGATCCGTGAAGCGTTGGAAGAGGCTGGCTTTGTGCATACACAGATCATGGCATATTCCGCGAAGTATGCATCTAATTATTACGGCCCGTTCCGTGATGCGGTTGGTTCCGCCGGTAACCTCAAAGGAGGGGATAAGAAAACGTACCAAATGGATCCAGCCAACAGTGATGAAGCCTTGCATGAAGTGGCGATGGATGTGAATGAAGGGGCTGACATGGTGATGGTCAAGCCGGGTATGCCTTACCTTGACGTGGTGCGTCGGGTGAAGACCGAGCTACAGGTACCGACTTTTGCCTATCAGGTATCGGGTGAGTATGCGATGCATATGGCGGCGATTCAGAATGGTTGGTTGAAAGAGCGTGAGACCGTTATGGAGTCACTGGTCTGCTTTAAGCGCGCAGGGGCCGATGGTGTCCTGACTTATTTTGCCAAAGCAGTGGCAGAGTGGTTAGCGGAAGATGCCGCAGCGCGCAAAGCCGCATTGGATAGCCGTGCAAAATAATGGGCAACGTTGCCAGTGAGTCTGTCTGGCATCGCCAATCGAACCAAGCAAGGGCTGGGACGAGCGTTCCGGCCCTTTGTCATTAGTGTCTAGAGCGGTCAATCGTACTAGGGCTGGATGTTACGGTTGATAGGGTTTTGCAGTGAAATCAGAGTCTCTGTCGACTGGACTTCATCAATGGCCTGCAGTTTGTCGATCAGGACATATTGCAGCTCTTCAATCGATTTGCACATCAGCTTGACGAAAATATTGTAGGCACCAGTGGTGTAGTAAGCCTCTACCACTTCATCGAGTTCGCTGAGTTTAGCGAGCGCAGAGTGGTAGTCACGCGCCGCGTTCAGGTTGATACCGATAAAGCAGCAGACGTCATAGCCTAATAATTTGGGATTGACTACCACTTCGGTGCCTGTGATGATCTTCGCCGCCCGCATTTTTTCCACACGAACGTGCACGGTAGCTGGGCTGACATTAAACCGTTTCGCCATTTCGGCATAGGGTGTCCGGGCATCATTCATCAGTGCATTGAGAATTTCGCGGTCTAAGTCATCGATTTTGATAGGCATATTCATTGCGGCAATCCTTTGTGTATACGAGCATGGTCATATCTTATACTCTTGTCACTTAACACCCTCAACTATATCTAAACAAATAGGGATGATTGCTACGCTATGCGGTTTCTTGCTGTTGTACTTTTTTGTGGGATGATGCCAGTAATGGCCGCGGCCAATAGCCTACCTCTGAATACTTCCTTCGTTAACTTTTCTATTCTTTATCACCCTTTAACGAGAGAGGTTTTGATTAATCCACCGCTGGTGGACAATACCTCCGCCTCGGTCAATGTGGATTTGTCTTCTTTGCCACAGATAAAACCGTCAGAAAGCTGGTTTCATCGCTATCAGCGTGAACTTCGGGTGTTGGCTGTCGCATTTGGTGTGCTAGGAGGGGTCATTGCACTATTGACGATGGTGATAGGTCGATTGCGCAAGGGAGAGCAACGGCTACAGCAAAGCATGGCCTTATTTGAAGGGGTGTTTGATCAGAGTTTTCAGTATATCGGGATTTTAGATGCTGATGGCGTGCTGGTATCGGGTAACCTTGCTTTACAGGAATTGGTAGGGCGGTCTGTGGTGAAATATGATCGTTCGATGTGGCGCTGGTATTGTTGGAGCTCGCCCGCTGATAGTCAGTTGAAACAGGCTTTTATGTCGGCCAGTTGTGAGCAGCCGATACGTATGGAGCTCGTTATTCAAAGTCATGAAGATGGCAACAGGGTTCTGGATGTGGCGATTAAGCGCTTGCCAGAGGATGAGAGTGGTGTCGCTCAGTTATTGTTTGAAGCCCGAGATGTGACAACCCGTCATCAGATGGAGGAAAAGCTGAGAGAGCGTGAGGTCAGTTACCGTTTATTGTATGAACAGCAGCCTGTGATGCTGCTTACGGTGGACTGTCAGTCACGTATCCAGTCAGTGAACCAGTTTGCAGCCGATCTATTAGGTTACCGGAAGCGAGAGCTGTTAGGGCACAAGGTTGAGCATTTCTATGAAGGGGGCGAGCCGATGCCTCAGCAGTTTATCACGCATGCACTCGCGAGTGTGGGTCAGCGTGTCTGGCGGCGTCAGTTGCGGTACTGCTGCGCTGATGGGCGCAAGGTCTGGATACGAGAAACGATCCGTCAGGCTCAGAATCGGCAGCTATTAGTGGTGGGGGAAGATATTACCTCGACTCGTGAACTGGAAGTACAGCTGGCTTATCAGGCTTGCCATGATTACCTGACGGATCTCTATAACCGTAATCATTTTGAACAGGCGCTAGAGTGGGCATTGGTGGAGGCGCAAGAGAAAGGTGCGCAGCATGCCATGCTTTATATTGATCTGGACCAATTTAAAATCATCAATGATACCGCTGGGCATGAAGCCGGGGATGAAGCGTTAAAACAGGTTGCTTTACTGCTTAAGGGGCTGACTCCGGAGAAGGCGACATTGGCTCGACTGGGGGGGGATGAATTTGCGATTATTCTGAACCATTGCAATCAGGAAGCGGCGATAACATTTAGCCGGGAAATATTGCATCAACTTGAAGCCGCAGAGTTTTATTGGCAGAACACCCGTTTCAGTTTCAGCGCATCGATTGGTTTACGGTTGATTAACGACACGGCTGGATCGCCGCAGCAGGTGCATGCACAAGCTGATACCGCCTGTTATGCTGCAAAGGATGAAGGGCGTAACCGTTATCACCTCTATCATCCTGATGATGAAGAGTTGCGCCGCCGTGAGCGGGAAATGGCGTGTGTTAGTTTGATCCGTTGGGCGTTAGCTGAGCGGAAATTGGAGCTGTATGCGCAGCAGATCTCGCCATTGGCGGCAGGTCGTGAGCGTCAGCATTATGAAATTCTGGTCCGGATCCGTAATGAAGCGGGAGAGATTGTGCCGCCGGGATTATTCATGCCCGCGGCTGAGCGTTACAACCTGGCACACCGGATTGATCGCTATGTTGTCAGTGAAGTGATTGATTGGTTGGTCGCCCATCCTGAGGCGGTAGATGCGCTAGAAATGTGTGCGATTAATTTATCCGGCCAGTCGATGGGGGATCGCGGTTTTGTCCACTTCTTAGTCGATAAAATACGTCAATCTGGTTTACCGACTCGCAAACTGTGTCTGGAGATCACCGAAACGGCTGCGATTGGTAATATGAGTGAAGCTATCTGCTTATTTACTCAGCTTCAGGCATTGGGGTGTCGCATATCATTGGATGACTTTGGTTCTGGCCTGTCTTCGTTTGGTTATCTTAAGCGGATGCCCGTCGATATCATTAAGATCGACGGCATGTTTGTCCGTGATATGGCCGATGATGAGATGGATTTTGCGATGGTTAAAGCGATCAATGAACTGGCCAAAAAAATGGGTAAACAAACGGTGGCTGAGTTTGTTGAAAATGAGGCAATTCTGGCGCACCTTGAAGCGTTGGGGGTGGATTATGCACAGGGTTACCTGTTTGGGCAGCCTCAGCCATTGGCAGAGTTGGTTGCTCAATTGAGCCATCGCCAAGAGGTGGTATAATCCCCGCCCTATTCCCGCTGTGGCGTCGCAGCGGGAGCCTGTATCGATCGGAGATCCCTGTGCAACTAGCCCTTATTTGTGATAACCCTGAACGCCAACATGAACTTGATCAGCTTGCCGAGCGTTGGGGGCTGGCTCATGATCCAGACAGTGTGTTTGCCTTGGTTTTGACCGATGAGCAATTAGAACTGCATAAGCGGGATGAGCCGAAACTGGGCGCCGTCTATGTTGATTTGATCAGTGGCGCAGCGGCACACCGACGTAAGTTCGGCGGTGGTCGAGGTCAGGCAATTGCGAAGGCAGTAGGATTGAAAGGGGGCGTTTCGCCGACAGTGGTCGATGGGACGGCTGGTCTAGGACGAGATGCTTTTGTACTGGCATCTCTGGGGTGTCAGGTTCAGATGGTTGAAAGGCATCCTGTCGTGGCTGCATTACTGGATGATGGTCTACGCCGGGCCAAAGCGGACCCTGAGATTGGTGGTTGGATCAGCGAACGAATGACCTTGCTGCATGCATCAAGTCATAATGCATTAGAACAGCTGGCGGCGGATCCGGCCTTTGTTGCACCTGACGTGGTGTATCTTGACCCAATGTACCCACATAAAAAGAAGTCGGCGTTGGTTAAGAAGGAGATGCGGGTGTTCCAGACGCTGGTCGGGGCGGATCATGATGCGGATGCATTGTTAGCGCCCGCATTGGCACTGGCTTCGAAGCGAGTGGTCGTGAAGCGACCGGATTATGCTGACGATCTGGCAGGACAAAAACCGTCAACGGTTATAGAAACAAAGAAAAATCGCTTTGATGTGTATGTCAAAGCAGCAATGAAGTAGCCATTCTGGCGGGCTGGCGGTATATTGTAAATGAGAATGATTCACCGATTCTGTCAGCGATATTGATGCAGGGTCGGTTTGGACTGGAGGAAAAGGCGTGGTCAAGTCACTGTGTAAGTTTCGTCGGGTTGAGCTTGCCGATCAATTTTCAGCCATTAGCCGGATAGTCAGTGAACCCAACTATATCTGTAGCAGTTGTGCCCGGGTGGCGGCAGAAAAGGGGTATCTGTGCAAACCCAGTGCTCTTGCGCGTCCCCCTGTAGCAGAAGCAACAACGGCAGTGCTGACAAGGGGGATATCTCACCAGGCTCCCCTGCTTGCTCCGGTGATGTCGCCAGAAAATGCGTCTTCGCCGATGAAGTCAAAACGTTTAGCGAAACAGCTCAAGGCGGTAAAAAAGCTGGCCAAAAAGAAAAAGAAACAATTCAAAAAGGCAGCTAAAGCGTTAAAACATTATGATAAGGCGTTGCGTAAAGCGAAAACAGCGCTGCAGTTGTCGTGACGGACTTGAGATAAAAAAAACCTCCTTGCGGAGGTTTTTTTATATCTGGGTATTACGATTCTTTGACCAGTACGGCTGTCATCAGACACGTGATCACAGAAACGATGATGCCAGACACGATTAACCAAGGAAGCATATCCATCATGAGTTATCCATCGGTGAGCAACAAGAATACCCATTGAATACTTTTTACATTTTGGTATCAATAGGGTAGATACAAGATGAAACTGCTGTTAACAGTTGGAAACACTATAAGAAAATGTTTCAGAGTAATGTGCTGATAGAGAATAAAAAAAGCACCGCGGCGGGTGCTTTTTGGGACAAAATATTACTGTCGAGGACGGCTAACTTTTGGCAGGAAGGGCCAGCGTGAGTGCTTGGCGCGATAAATCGGCAGCAGCTTGGTGGTCATCGAGTTTATCCAGTACGTCGACGAGGTAGCCATAGTCCGTTACGCTCGGACGTAGTGCAATGGCTTGCTCAAAATGCCGCTTGGCCTCTTCCCATTTTTGCTCGCGCATGAATAACTGACCCAGCGCACTGTGTGTACTTGGGTTACTACCATCATGACGCAGGAGATCTTGCAGGCGAACAATGGCAGGGTGGCTGTCGGCGAGCTTGAGCGTGGGCACCAGTGTAATGAGGGACTCATCATTATGACTTTTCTTCAATGCATCACGCAGAATGGTATAGGCTTCGTTGTCGGCATTATGCTGACTCATCAGAGTAACAAAGTTGGCGATCAAGGCTGGACGCTGCTTGGCTTTACGGCTTAGGCTGTTCCAGTAGCTGAGCAAGCCCTCACTACCATGTTGCTTGGCGATGTGATTCATGATCCCGCATTCTGCTGTCAGTTCCAGTTCTGCGGTCTCATTGGCGCTGATCACGCCCGCTTTCTCTAGCTGTGGCAGCATAGCCAGCAGTGGCTTCCAGTCTTCCAGTTTTAGATAGCAGTCTTTCAGTAGGGTGAGTAGTACCGGATTACGGCTGTTGTCTTGTTTAATGCCATGTAGTGTGGCAATAGCTTGTTCGTATTGGCGTTGATGAAATTGCAGCTTCGCACGTGTCAGAGCCACCGCAAGGCTTTGGCTATCAATGTCAGCGGCAAGCTTAAGGTATTCATCACGTTGGCTGGCATTGCCTTGGCCCTGAGCCGCTTCGGCTGCGGCCAGATAATTTAGCAATGGTGTGTCACTGTACTTGGCTGACTTGATGACCAGTTTTTCTGCTTGCTTCCAGTCACCCTCAATGACCTTCATTAGGCCTGCAGAGGTTTGCTGACGTGCCTTACGGTTTTTACGACCCGTGAACCAGCCACGCGTTGTGCTGCTCATGGAAAGCAGTCGTTTGATTAGATTTTCCAGCAGGAAAAAAGCACCGAGCAAGATGATGACAAGCAAAATCAGCGTGGTCAGGCTCATTTCCAACGTTTGGTTGGCGACAGAGATCAGTACATAGCCTTGATTGCCCGCGATCATCGGGCCAGCCACGATACCGGCTATCAGTGCGACCACCAACAATAAAAGTTTGATCATGCTGGCGTCTCCTCTGTCGTCAGTGGTTTCACTTGCTGGCGCAGGCGATCACTAATGGCATCACTGATCAGTGATGGGGATTGAAGTTGGCTTGGATAGTTAACTTCGACATTTTCTTGAATGAGTTTATTTAGGGTTGCAACAAAACTTTGCACCGCCGGCGCATCCATGTCGTAGAACTGTTCAACCCACTCTTTGGCCATAGTCAGCGAGACGGTGTAAAGTTCGCCTTGTTCTCGGTATACCGACTTGATGGCCGTTTCGAGCTTCGACTTAATGTTCTCTTGCAGATAGAAATCCTGCTTTGGTGAGAGCAATGGGATCACATTGCCGTCGCGTTGACGATAAGTAATAAAGTGATCGCTGAAGCTCTTCAGGGAGGTCATCAGGTTCTGTTTCCAATCATCGACGGAATCTGAAACCTGCGCCTGTTTGACAGGTTTTGCGTCAGGCATGATGGCATTGGCTAGTGGTAGCTTGGCAATTTCCTGTTGCAAACTGGTCAGACGCATCACGAGGCCATCACGGTCAATACGCGCCACGGCTTTGAGGGCGGTGATATCACTGTGCATCGCTTGACGAATAGGCGTCAGGCTCGGGTCATTGAGTTCAGCTATTCGATGATCGGCGGATTCCAACAGAATGGTCGCGCTAACTGTGTCATGCTCTAACCACAGTTTGCGTCCTGCCATTTTAACCAGATAGTCGGCCTCTGCCAGTAGCCAGTCATTCGGGCGGCGTCCTTCCATTTCAGACAGTGCGAGCTGTAGGCCTGTGATGGATTTTTCCTGCTGCTCGAGAGAAACATCAGTACGTTGCAAGTTGGTCGTGACTTGGGCAAGCGCGGCTTGCTGATCAGTCTGTAGTGACGACTGCAGGTTGCTGATTTCTTGCTGCAAAGCGGCCATTTGGGTATTTTGTGCCAGCGTTTGCTGGTGGCCGTGATAGTACAGCCCGGCACCGAGTGCGATCACTAAGGCGATGGCTATCGCCCCAGTTTTGCTGCCACTTTTCTTGTCTGCTGGCTGCGCGGTGGCACTGGGTTTTTGCTCAGCTTTGGTCTTGTTGTCAGGTGTTGTTTTTGGCGCTTGCGCTTTGGCGCTCGCATTACCAGACTTGCCGGAAGAGGTAGGGGCTGCAGATTGTGATTGATCTGCAGGGGTATCATTATTGGTTTTTTTATCAGTCATCCGAATATCCCTTCGTGCCTATATTGCTTAGGATGGTGAAAAGCGGGCCATTGGCCGCACTGCCCACATTGGAAATTAAACGAAAACCAAGCGTGAGAGCTTGATCGGCGATTCGCTGGCTTGGTACGAATAGCTGGCAGTGAAAAAGCCAAGCCTTGGCGTTATCTGGTATCAGTTGGGTTAAATGTGCCAGTTGTTCACCGCTGGTGACGACCAGAGCGGTGACCCCGGCTTGTCGCCATTGTTGGTATAATGACAGACCATCCAGAGGTAGCCAGTCGCGTCGGTAAGTTTCACAGTAATTGACCTGCGCTCCGAGTTGTAGCAAGTGCTGGTAAATTAATTCTCGCCCCCCATTACCCCGTAAAATCAGCACCTTTCGGCCTACGGCCTGAGACAGGATGGGCAGTTTGAGTAACCCTTCACTGTCACAGTGTGTTTGTGGGGAATAGACGGGTTGGTCCGTACATTTTTTGAGTGCTGCTGCCGTTTTATGACCCACAGCTATATAATGCACGTTTTTTGGCCAGCTGGCACCTATCGATAACAAGTAATTATGCGCGAGATCAACCGCATGAACACTGACGGCAATCAGAAAATCGCCGTGTTTTAAGTGTTTTAGCTGCTGTGGCAGTAATGGCAGTTGCTGCCCCTGCTGAATTTGTAGCAGGGGCTGGGCGATGGCGCTGATCCCCGCGGCATTCAGTTGCTGGGTCAGCTGGAGGCCGTCAGGTGCCGGACGGGTGATCAGTATCGTCATCAGGCGTTGCCGTATAGCTTATCGAGAATGTTTTTAGCCCCATCGGCCAGCAGTTGTTCTGCCAGTTGGGTACCGAGCTGTTCGGCCTCGGCGATTGGGCCGCTGATCTCACCGCTCACAATCAAGCTGCCGTCAGGCTCACCAACGAGGGCGCGAAGCCAGATTTGATCGCCTTGCAGTTCAGAATAACTACCAATTGGCACTTGGCAGCCACCTTGGAGGCGATTGTTCATGGCGCGTTCGCACAGCACCCGGATTGCGGTCTCTGGGTGATTAAGTGCCGCCAGTAAGTCTCGTACCCGGGTATCATCCAAACGACATTCAATGCCGACAGCCCCTTGCCCTACGGCAGGCAAACTGATTTCTGGGGCGATGGCGGTACGGATTCGGTCTTCCATTTTGAGGCGCATCAGGCCAGCGCAGGCTAAAATAATGGCGTCATATTCACCGTCATCCATTTTTCGCAGGCGGGTATTTACATTGCCGCGTAGATCTTTGACGATAAGATCAGGGCGTTGAGCGCGCAATTGGCATTGGCGACGCAGGCTGGAGGTGCCGACAACCGCTCCCGCGGGGAGTTGATCAATATTGTCATAGTGATTAGAGACAAAGGCATCGCGAGGGTCTTCACGTTCACAGATCGTTACCAGCCCCAACTCCTCAGGAAATTCAACCGGGACATCTTTCATTGAATGCACGGCAATATCAGCGCGCCCTTCAAGCATAGCGACTTCCAGTTCTTTAACGAACAAGCCTTTACCGCCCACTTTGGCCAGCGGCGTGTCTAGAATAATGTCACCTTTAGTGACCATAGGAACCAGTTCAACAATCAGTCCAGGATGGGCCTGCTCGAGTGCCTCTTTTACAAATTCAGCTTGCCACATCGCGAGTGGACTTTTGCGGGTAGCAATGCGGATAGGGGTTTGGGTCATAGGGTAGGTTCCATGATCTGGGTTAGCAAATATCGTTTAATAATAGTAATCCTACCACTCCTGAGCTGGGATGGTAATTTGTCTGTTGCTGTCAGTGCGATGAAGCAGTATTGTCTTGATATCGACAGCGATTAATGTGATATCTCTCACGAAAGCTTGACGAAAATCTGTGATGACAGTCTGTAACGTGGCGGTTTGACAGGTTTGTACTAGCTTGAGGTGCATAAGACGAAGGATAGTCATCTGGCAAGATTTCAGTTCATTCATAATTTGTCACAAAACAGTGCGAACTTTACGGTTAATTCAAAAACTGTTAGATTGATCACGTTTTTACTCCTGGGTAGCGTCATGCCTACCGCATTAGTGACAAGATTTGGGCCGCTCTCAAGCTGGCAGCTCTTGGAAGAGTAATTTGCAGAACTATATCGAAACGCTTAAAAGTAGATTGGGTCAGCTTAACGAGCTAAGACTTGAACGCGCTCGTGCCGCAATGACGGCGCAGTCAGAGCAGGTATTTAACCTGCTGCCTGTCCTACTTCACTACAATCACCCTGCGGTGCCTGGTTATCTGGATCAGGCAGTACCGGTGGGGATCGCGTCGTTTTCTGCGACTGAGCAACAGCAACAGTTTATTGATGACTGTGCGTTAACTTTTTCAACGTCAATTACTCCTCCTCGTGACCGTAAATTGCCTATTCTTGGCCTGTATGCCATGGGCAGTACTTCCTCTTTAGGGCAAAGCCTGACCAGTGACCTAGATATTTGGGTGTGTATTGATACCGAGATGCCCGTCGATGCGCGTAAGTCACTAGAAGCGAAATGCTCACTGGTGTCTGAATGGGCGATGGCGCTGGGTGTTGAGGCAAATTTTTTCCTCATTGATGAAAATCGTTTCCGCGATAACTTTTCTGAGCAGATGACGGGTGATAACTGCGGTTCAAGCCAGCATTTGCTGTTGCTTGACGAGTTTTATCGCTCAGCGGTTCGGCTGGGTGGCCAGTGGTTGTTGTGGTTTATGGTGCCACCTGAGATGGAAGAGTGCTATGACGATTACATTCATTTTCTCAGCTCGCATGATTATATCTGCCGCGATGAGTGGATCGATTTTGGTGGCCTCTCCAGGATCCCTGCGGAAGAATATTTTGGCTCCAGCCTGTGGCAGTTGTATAAGAGTATTGACTCACCGTATAAGTCGGTCCTGAAAGCTATTTTACTTGAAGCCTATTCTTGGGAATATCCCCATACCCAGCTACTCAGCGTTGACGGTAAACGGCGTTTTTTTGCTATTGATCGAACCGAGTTCTGTATGGACGCTTACTTCCTGATGCTGGAAAAAGTGACCCGTTATCTTGAACGGATCAATGACCACCGTCGGCTTGATCTGGTCCGTCGCTGTTTCTATCTTAAAACCCATGAGAAGCTGACGCGTAAACCTGCATCAGGTTCCGTACCGTGGCGACGAAAGATACTTGAGGAATTAACCTCCGGCTGGCAGTGGTCTCATGACGTGCTGCTGGAGCTCGACAACCGTCGAGACTGGAAAGTCGAGTTGGTAAAAAATGCCCATAATGAGCTGCTTGATGCATTGATGCTGAGCTATCGTAATTTGATCCGGTTTGCGCGGAGAAATAATATTACGTCAGCGATTAGCCCAGAAGATATCAGTATCCTTGCGCGTAAATTGTATGCGGCCTTTGAGGTACTGCCTGGGAAGGTGACCTTACTTAATCCGCAGCTATCTCCTGATTTACATGAGCCTAATCTGACCTTTATCCAAGTACCTGCTGGCAGGAAAAATACCTCTGGGTGGTACTTGTATAAACAATCTCTGGATCCATTGGCGATCCTTGGGCGTGCATCGCTTGAGCATAACCGTTATCTCAGCAAATTAGTGGCATGGGCATATTTTAATGGTCTACTGACTGAGTCGACCTGTCTTCATTCTGTGGTGCGGGATTCAGCATTGGATATTGATAAGCTTTATCAGCTGGTCAGTGATATTCGCAATACTTTCCCAATCCGTCGTCCTCAGCCTAGCCTACAGGCCTTATCAAGTCCGTGTGAAATTCGCCAGCTAGGGCTGTTTATTAATTTAGAACATGATCCGACGACTGCTCTGAAGAGTCGCTCAGTTCGGTTTGATTTCAAAAATACTGATATTTTTAGTTACGGACCTGAGCAGATGTGTCTGGTCGGCAGTGTGGATTTGATCTACCGCAACTCGTGGAATGAGGTGCGTACCCTGAACTTTACCGGTGAGAATGCGATGCTTGATGCACTCAAAACCGTGTTAGGTAAAATGCATCAGGATGCGCTTCCCCCTGAGTCTGTGGATGTCTTTTGTTACAGCAAACATATGCGTGGCTTGATCCGTAATCTTGTGTACCAGCTCGTGGCTGAATGTATCGAGATGCGCCTAAAACCCGTTGAACAAGAGAAGCGGCGCCGTTTTAAAGCGATCCGTATTGGTCAGCAGACGCATGGTTTGTTTTTTGAACGCCGTGGCGTATCAGTGCAAAAGTTAGAAAATTCCGTTGATTTCTATAGCTGTATTTCGACCAATAAGTTGATTGGCTCAGCCAATTTAGTGATGGGTAAAACGGATGAGCCGCATCCGCCTGAAATCGTCGATGCGTATGCCAGTGAAGGGTTGATCCAGTTTTTCTTTGAAGACTGCGAGCAGGGATTTAATATTTATATTCTTGATGAGGCTAACCGGGTCGAGGTTTATCGCCAATGCAGTGGCGATAAGGATGAGATGGTACACGGGGTGAATCAGTTCTACACTTCGGCCAATGATCGGTTTAGTTACAGTGTTAATTTTATTAATTTTAATTTGCCACAGTTTTATGACATTGCTTACAACGAGAATGGTGAACCACAGGTCTTGCCTTATAAAAGTGGTCAGCAACCATCGCGCCGCGATAATTCTTCCGCAACGGCTGCAATGGCGAGCCTAAGCCCGCGCTAGGTCGGATCAGGGCAGCGATGATCCCATACAGAAAAGCGAGAGTGTCGAACTCTCGCTTTTTTTTCACCGCTAGTGCGAGATAGGGGGGAAGACTTACTTACCAACTGACGGTTTCGCCAGCGTGCAGTGAGCACTCTTGCTTGACCAGTGCAATCAGTTCAGCACCACTACGGGTACAGCGCCATTCACCCGCGTTATATTTAAAATGATAGCCACCGGATTTCGACGCGAGCCAGATTTCATGTAGCGGCTCTTGGCGATTGATCACTATCTGGCTGCGGTTTTCAAACTCCAACGTCAGGACATTGCCTGTTGTTTCGTATTCGATATCAGCGCCGGACTCATCGATGCCATCTTCGATGCTCATGAGTACGACATCGGCCAACTTATGAAATTCTGTATCATTCATCCCGGTTCATCCTATTGCTTTTCCTAGTGTGGGTGCGATTATAGAGGGCTATGACATGATAATCACTGGCTTTGACATATGCGTAAAGGTTTATTAGCAATTTTACTCCTAGGGGTGCTTGCCCTGACCGGTTGTGGTCAGAGTGGGCCGTTATACATGCCTGACGATGCCGAGCAGCAGCAACAACCATAAGCGATCAGACAGGGAAGAGACTACATTGGATTATTTTAACTACCAGCAAGACGGTCAGCTCTGGGCCGAAGATATTCAACTTACCACGCTAGCGGAGCGTTTTGGTACGCCGCTGTATGTTTACTCACGAGCGACGTTAGAGCGCCATTGGCATGCTTTTGATCAGGCGGTTGTGGATCATCCACACTTGATTTGTTATGCGGTCAAAGCGAACTCTAATATTGGGGTGTTGAATGTATTAGCCCGCCTTGGTTCCGGCTTTGATATTGTGTCCGGTGGTGAACTAGAGCGTGTGATTGCCGCTGGCGGTGATCCGGCCAAGGTGGTTTTTTCCGGGGTGGGGAAAACCGCCGCAGAAATGCAGCGAGCTCTTACTCTGGGGATTAAGTGTTTTAATGTGGAATCAGAGCCTGAGCTGGAGCGTTTAAATCAGGTTGCTAGCAATATGGGGCTTGTGGCTCCGGTGTCTTTGCGGATCAATCCTGATGTCGACGCCCACACTCACCCTTATATATCGACCGGATTGCGTGACAATAAGTTTGGTATCGCCTTTGAACGTGCTCCAGAGGTGTATCGTTTAGCACATCGCTTGCCACACCTTGAGGTGGTCGGCATGGACTGCCATATTGGCTCTCAGTTAACCGCTATCACTCCCTTTATTGATGCGACCGATCGCTTGCTTGCGTTGATCGATAATTTAAAATCCGAAGGCATTGTGATCCGTCATTTGGATGTCGGGGGGGGGTTAGGGGTGACCTATAATGATGAACGCCCACCCGAGCCGGCTGAGTATGCTCAGGCGCTGATGTCGCGTTTGACCGGGCACCCTGAACTGGAATTGATTTTTGAACCCGGACGGGCAATTGCTGCCAATGCCGGAGTGATGCTGACGCGCGTGGAATACCTCAAGCATACCGAATATAAAAACTTCGCCATTGTTGATGCGGCGATGAACGATATGATCCGACCAACGCTATATCAGGCGTGGCAGGCGATTGTGCCCGTGATTCCCCGTGCTGGTGAGGCGGTGAATTATGATTTTGTTGGGCCCATTTGTGAAACTGGTGATTTTTTAGGAAAAGATCGTGCGTTATGCCTAGAGGTCGGTGATGTGCTCGCAGTACGTTCTGCCGGTGCGTATGGTTTCGTGATGTCATCAAACTACAACACCCGTGCCAGGGCCGCAGAAGTCATGGTGGATGGTCAGCAAGCTCATGTCGTACGTGAGCGTGAAGTGTTGACTGAACTGTGGCAGTTAGAACATCTGCTGCCGGAATCACGATAAGGAACATCATGCAGGTACTCTTTTCGAAAATGCACGGTTTGGGTAACGATTTTATGGTCGTCGACTGTGTTACCCAGAATGTATTTTTCTCGCCGGATGCGATCCGGCGCTTGGCAGACCGCCACCGTGGTGTGGGTTTTGACCAACTCTTGGTGGTAGAGCCGCCTTATGATCCGGAGACGGACTTTCATTACCGGATTTTTAACGCTGATGGCAGTGAAGTCGAGCAGTGTGGTAACGGTGCTCGCTGTTTTGCGCGTTTTGTCTGGATGAAGGGGCTAACGAATAAGTACCAAATTTCAGTCAGTACCAAGGCGGGTAAAATGTCACTGAAGCTGGAAAATGATAATCAGGTGACAGTGAATATGGGGGCGCCCATTTTTGAACCGAGCAAAATTCCTTTTCGAGCCAAACAGAGTGAGAAAACGTATATCTTACGAGCGGGTGACGCGACACTCTTCTGTGGTGCGGTGAGTATGGGGAACCCACATTGTGTCACGGTGGTGGATAATGTAGATACTGCGGATGTGGACACGTTGGGACCGATACTCGAATCTCATGAGCGCTTTCCTGAACGGGTTAATGCTGGCTTCATGCAAATTGTGGATCGCAATACGATTCGGCTGCGGGTGTATGAGCGAGGTGCCGGAGAGACCCAAGCTTGTGGTAGCGGTGCTTGTGCCGCCGTCGCCGTGGGATGTAGTCAGGGGTTGCTTGATAGTCATGTGACGGTTTCGCTGCCTGGTGGTGATTTACAGATCCGCTGGCAAGGTGAGGGGAAACCCTTGTATATGACCGGTCCAGCGGCCCATGTGTTTGATGGGCAAATGATACTATGACGGTAATGACAGAGGTCTCGCGGCTCAACTGTGTTGAAACTGCTGCTGTAGCGAAAGAGACGGGAACATTAACCGAGCAGGATGTGGCGGCGTTTTTACAGGAAAATCCTGACTTTTTTATCCGTCAATCCGATCTGTTGACGCGGATCCAGGTTCACCACAACGAACGCGGAGTGGTATCACTGGTTGATATTCAGCTCGAGCGGCTACGTCAGCAAGTGGGGGAGCTAGAGAGTAAAATGCAGGGCTTGATTAACGCAGCAGCGAAAAATAGTCAGCTCTTTGACATCTTTGCCCGTGCTCAGCAGCAACTGTTCCAGACCCATAATATTTATCAGGCTTTTGGTGTATTGGAAACATTGGCCGATCAGTTGGGGTTAGAGGTCGGGTTACGGTTGTTTGATAGCATGGATGACAGCCTTTATCTCGATCGTCGATCGTTTGAGCATTTTCGCTGTGCTCGACTGGCTTCACGCTCTGTGTATTTGGGCCGATTACGTAAACAAGAAAGCGAATTGCTGTTTGAGCATCCGCCACACCTCGGCTCGTTCGTGGTGGTGCCGCTGGGGAATGAGCGGCTAATTGGGGTTTTGAGTTTTGCCAGTGTGGATGGCGGTCATTTCCAACCGGAAATGGACACCTTATTTGTTGAGCAGTTAGCCGTTGTACTGACACGGTTAATCCATCACTGGGAATATACTCGAGAGGTCATTGAATGAGTTTACCCGCCGATCTAGAGCAGCCACTGCTACGGTTCTATGAATATTTGCGCAGTGAGCGTGAGCTTAGCTTGCACACCCAGCAAAACTATAAACGGCAGCTGACCACCATGGCGGAGCAGTTGGTGAGTTTAGGGGTCAGTGACTGGCAGACGGTGGATGCCGGTTGGGTTCGGCAGTTGGCGAGTAAAGGCATGCGTGATGGTCTAAAGGCCAGTAGCCTGTCGATGCGGCTCTCGGCATTACGTAGTTTCTTTAGCTATTTAGTGTCGTTGGGGTTATTACCTGCAAATCCAGCGAAAGGGGTCTCGGCCCCGCGCAAGGCAAGGCCGTTACCCAAAAACCTGGATGTAGATGAAATGGATCAGTTGCTGAGTGTTGATGGTGACGATCCGTTGTCGATTCGTGATCGGGCAATGATGGAGCTGATGTATGGCGCAGGATTGCGTTTATCAGAGTTGGTGAATCTTGATGTGAAGAATATCAGTCTGCGCAAGGGTGATATTCGGGTGATTGGTAAAGGTGACAAGGAGCGGATTGTTCCGTTTGCTGGCTTGGCTCGGGAATGGGTCGGGAATTGGCTGAAGGTGCGTTCGCAACTGGCACAAGCCGGGGAGCCGGGTTTGTTTGTTTCCAAGATTGGTTCGCGGATCTCTAACCGTAATGTCCAGAAGCGTATGGCGGAGTGGGGGCAGAAACAGAGCGTGTCGAGTCATATTAATCCGCATAAATTACGCCATAGCTTTGCAACCCATGTTCTTGAATCATCAGGTGATTTGCGTGCGGTGCAAGAATTGCTTGGCCATGCCAATCTTACAACAACCCAAATTTATACTCACCTCGACTTCCAGCACTTGGCGAAGGTCTATGATGAGGCGCATCCTCGTGCCAAGCGTTAATGACCGCTTTCTAAACCGGTAACAAAGATAGTAAGTAGGTAGCGATGCAGTTTTACCGTGATTTTCCACCGCCGAAGGCGTTAACCTTTGATCTTGATGACACCCTGTATGATAACCGGCCTGTGATTCGCCGAGCCGAACAGGCTATGTATGATTGGCTGGCTAGCTGTCATCCACAAAGCAAGATGATTGGCCGTGATCGTTGGCAGGCGTTAAAGATGGCATTAGCAGCGGCAGATCCAATGTTGCGGCATGATGTGACCCAGTGGCGTTTCGAGCTGATTAAAATCGGCTTGATGCAGTTGGGATACCCTCTGGCCAAGGCGGAGCTTGCGGCCGAAGATGGCTTAGCGAGAGTGCTGGTGGTGCGAAATCAAGTAGACGTGCCGGATGAGACTCACCGGGTCTTGTCGTTGCTCAGCCAGAAATTGCCGCTAGTGGCGATCACCAATGGTAACGTTGATGCGGATAAAATTGGTCTTGCGGGCTACTTTGAATCAGTATTGATGGCTGGGCGTGATGGCTTGTCTAAGCCCGAGCCAGATCTGTTTATTAAGGCCTCGGTGCAGCTAGGGTTGGCCCCCGACGAGATCTTGCATGTTGGCGATCACTTAGTTACCGATGTTGGTGGGGCAAAGCTCAATGGTTTCCGTGCTTGTTGGTTTAATGATCAGCAGCGCATGCTCAGTCAGGAGCCTAAAGTCAGAGGGCTACCCGATATGGAAATCAACCAGTTGTCGCAGTTACTGTTGCTGATCCCTTAGTGGTTGGTGTCATCAGTAACGGGTACTTTCGTTTTCCGCATTAAGGGCAGCTTACGCTGCCCTTAATCATATTTGGGAGACGGCATGCTCGATTTTTTATTGCAGTAGACTTTGCTTAGGCTCGTTGCTAAAGAGCCGATCTAGCGAAATAGCCCCGGCCCCCCAGAATACATTCACCAGCAACATCATTCCCCACAGTTGGTGGTCAAAAAAACCGTTCTCCCATAATAGCGGGTAAGACACGACCGCCATCATATTAAACAGAAATAATGCCAGCGCCATCGGGCGGGTAAATAGCCCCAGAGCCAAAAAGACCGGCAAAATAAGCTCGGCAGTCGTACCGAGGTAAGCGGCGATATGCCATGGTAGCAGCGGCACCTGATATTCGTATTCAAACAGGTATAGGGTGCTATCCCAGCTGGAATATTTCACCATCCCGGATTTGAAAAATACCCAGGCCACCCAGATACGAGTGAAGAGCAGTAAGAGCGGAATAAGTGGGTCGGTGATCCGTTGGGCCGTGGTATCAATTTGTTTAAAGAAATTCAGCATGCTCATATTCCTTTTGGCAACCCGTCAATGTGAGTGAATATTTGTTGCTGGATCAGTTCATTGAGTTGACTCAGCATCGGTGCAGTGGCGTTGCTCAGTGGTTGGTGTTGTTGGCACAACCGCAGTAGCGAGGTCGCATCAGGGGGACATTTCACGACCACGATCCCCGTTGTTCGCAACTGGATGATGGCGGATTCTGGTTGGTTGAGATCAATCGCGTCAACTTGTTCAGTCTTGATCATCTGCCACAAGCTGGCCACTGGGTAGAGAGAATCTGTACAGCCAGTGGGTTCAGCCACGTTGAATTGTAATTGGCCAATATTGTTCTCAGTGATATGACTGAGCTGGTGGAATGGGAAGTTGGGTGAGTAAGGCGTGAGTTGGCTTATTTGATCGATCAGCCACTCTAGCCGAGCTAAGTCGGCCAGATAGGGAACCGCTTCAACGAGTGAGGGATGTTGTTCGATAGTGTTGGCCAAGTGCTCGCCATAGTGGCTGACGTCCCCTTGTTTCAACGGCAGGGCCAGAACATGCAGGCGGGTTAATTGGGCAAAGCATTCCTCACCGACAACGGCAAGGGTACAAGGGTAGGCCGCTTCCAAGACTTCTGACAAGCTGATGATGAAATTGTTGCGGTAGATCTGGAGGAGCTGCTCTGCCGGGAATGCCCCCGGACAAATACATTCACTGACCGTACTAGGTTGATAATGCAGGGCATCGGAAAATGCCTGCTGAAGTTCGTATAAGGATTTAGGGGGCATGTTGTCCATGGCGAGCCTCCTGCTGGATGATGATTTCGGCCTTGCGGGCCTCCCCTTGTAAAACGGGGAAATCAGGGATATCAAGATCCCATTCGATGAGGGTCGGGACTAAGCCGTGTTGTGCGCTGTGCTGACGAATCCACTGGCGGTAAAGTTGCCAGACAGGATCGCTGACTGGACGGCTGTGGGTATCAATCCAGATCTCACCTTCGGCATATCGCTTGACGGTAAAGCCGGCCAGATGGATCTCTTTCACCGCACGGGGATCCAATGCGGCCAAGTAGGTTTCGCAGTCAAAACCGTGATTGAAGGCACTGACATAAATGTTATTCAGATCGAGCAATAGTCCACAGCCCGTACGTTGCTGTACCTGCTGCAGGAACTCCCATTCAGGGATCACCGAATGAGAAAAACGTAAGTAACTCGACGGATTTTCAATCAGTAGCTGCCGGCCAAGAAAGTCCTGAACTTGTTCCACTTTTCGGCAGAAATGGCGGAGAGCCTCTTCGGTGTAGGGCAGCGGCAGTAGGTCATTAAAGTATTGTCCGTTAACCGAACTCCAGCTGAGATGATCGGAGACGGCGATAGGATCAATGTCATTAACCAGTTGTTTAAGCTGCAGGAGGTGTTGAGTGTCCAGAGGGTCGGCTGAACCCAGAGACAGGCCGATACCATGACAGCTGATTGGGTAGTGGTTAGCAATTTCTTTGAGTTGTTGGCGAGCGGGAGAGTGGGCAGAAAAATAGTTCTCGCTGTGAATTTCAAGCCAGCCTATATCTGGTTGCTCAGTGAGGATGGTCTGAATGTGGGGGGGGCGAAGCCCCACCCCGACCATTTTGCGAGTTGATAGCCGATCCAATTATTTACTTCCTGTACTGCCACCCACAAGACGGTCGCAGAGGCCTTTGGGAACCATGACGAATGCATCTTTTTGACCATCAACCTTGGCCGTACCGGCACAAGAACTGGTTTTCGTTGCGCAGTCATTCTTTCCTGCTTTAGAAACGCCATAACATTTCTCTTTACCTTCAGCAGCAACGGCCGTGGTGGTGGTCATCGCCGTACCAGCCAGAGCCAGTAGACCTGTAACAGCAGTGGCAAGGGCGATATTGGTTGTCTTTTTCATGGTTAATCCTCTTTGGTATGTGCTGACCGTTGCAAGTTATCGCAACATTTTCCTGGTTAGGGTTTGGTATCTTTATGATGCTCTCGATGTATAAGAAAGGGAGATAGGATAATTTATTTCACCCTGATTTCATTTTTTTAACCCTTTGTTAACGTAGACCAGTTCGAAGGATAGAACAAAAGTGTTTGTGCAACGGGTGATAAGAGCGCTGATTCGGTATCTCGGTGGCTCGCATCCTGGCGGGCTTTGCGGTTATAATCATCACCATTGTATAAATAACCAGTAGAGCGCGATGGACGTTTCACTTCTGTTAGATGGCCTGAATGACAAGCAACGCGAGGCGGTGGCTGCGCCGCTAGGGAATCACCTAGTGTTAGCGGGTGCCGGGAGTGGTAAAACCCGGGTTCTGGTCCATCGTATCGCCTGGTTGATGACGATTGAGCAGGCCTCTCCGTATTCGATCATGTCGGTGACATTTACCAATAAGGCAGCCGCTGAGATGCGAGGCCGGATCAACGAGCTGATGCATGGTTCGTCTGCCGGTATGTGGAACGGTACGTTTCATGGCTTGTGTCACCGGATGTTGCGCGCTCATTACCTTGATGCGAATTTGCCGGAAGATTTTAATATCCTCGATTCGGATGATCAGTTACGTCTGTTACGCCGTTTGATAAAAGCGCAGAATTTAGATGAGAAGCAATGGCCTGCGCGTCAGGCGGTGTGGTACATCAACAGCAAGAAAGATGAGGGCTTGCGCCCGCAGCATATTGATACCTTCAATGATCCGGTGGAGCAGACGTGGTTACGTTTATATACCGCCTATCAGGAAGCGTGTGATCGTGCTGGGCTGGTCGATTTTGCGGAATTGTTGTTACGTGCCTTCGAGTTGTTGCAGCGGAACAAGCACGTTCGTGAGCACTATCAGGCTCGCTTCAAGCATATTCTGGTCGACGAATTCCAAGATACTAACAATATTCAGTTTGCCTGGTTACGTTTGATGGCAGGCCCTGGCTGTAATGTGATGATTGTCGGAGATGATGATCAGTCTATTTACGGTTGGCGTGGTGCGAAGGTAGAAAATATTCAGCGTTTCCTGCGTGATTTTAACGGTGCCAGTTCGATTTTTCTTGAGCAGAACTACCGCTCAACCGGGAACATTCTGAAAGCGGCTAATGAACTGATCGCCAATAACAATGAGCGGATGGGTAAGAACCTCTGGACCGATGGGGCCGACGGTGAGCAGATCTCGATATATTCCGCATTCAATGAGCTGGATGAAGCCCGATTCGTCGTTGGCAAAATCAAAGAATGGCGCGATAACGGCGGTGCATTACAAGATACCGCGATGCTGTACCGTAGTAATGCTCAGTCGCGGGTATTGGAAGAAGCGCTGATCCAAGCGGGGATGCCATATCGCATCTACGGCGGGATGCGTTTCTTCGAGCGGCAGGAAATCAAAGACGCCTTGTCTTATCTGCGCTTGATGGCAAATCGTCATGATGATGCGTCGTTTGAGCGGGTGGTTAATACTCCAACCCGCGGCTTGGGTGATCGCACGTTAGATACGATCCGGATGGCCGCGCGCGATCGCGGTGCGACAATGTGGCAGGCCAGTATTGCCCTGCTTGAAGAGCAGGTTCTGGCTGGCCGCGCCGCCAATTCGTTACGCCGCTTTATTGAATTAATCAATGCACTGGAAGATGATACCCGCGAGTTACCGCTATACCAGCAGACCGATGAAGTGATCCGCAACTCTGGGTTGCGCGCGATGTATGAGCTGGAAAAAGGCGAGAAAGCCCAGGCTCGAATTGAAAACCTGGAAGAACTCGTGACCGCTACCCGGCAGTTTGAAGTGCCAGAAGAAGCCGAGGCGATGAGCCCGTTGTCGGCATTCTTATCCCATGCTGCACTGGAAGCCGGGGATGGTCAGGCCGATGATTTTGAAGATGCGGTCCAGCTGATGACCATGCACAGTGCCAAGGGGCTAGAGTTCCCGATGGTGTTTATGGTGGGTGTTGAAGAGGGTATGTTCCCCAGTTCTCGGACCACTGAAGAAGTGGGACGTCTCGAGGAAGAGCGCCGTTTGTGCTACGTCGGTATGACACGGGCGATGCAGAAGCTGTATATCACGCATGCTGAGATGCGCCGTTTATACGGTAAAGATAACTTTCATAAGCCATCACGATTTATTCGCGAGATCCCACAGGAGCACGTCGAAGAAGTCCGGATGAAGGCCAAGGTTTCGCGGCCAGCCAGCAGTGGCCGTTTTAGCCAGACGCAGGTGAATGATAACTTTAATCAGACTGGGTTTAGTTTGGGTCAGAGAGTGAGGCACCCCAAATTTGGTGAAGGAACTATCATCAACTTTGAAGGCAGTGGTGCTCAAAGCCGAGTGCAGGTGGCGTTCAACGGTGAAGGGATCAAATGGTTGGTGACTCAGTATGCCAAGCTTGATCCAATGTAAATTTGCGTTGTAATCACCGGATGGTGATATCAATAAAAAGCCCATATGACAGCATCATGTGGGCTTTTTTATTATTCAGATTGGGGTGAAAAAGGGGGCAATGCGGGAAATTTAACCGTCTAGCATCTCTTTTTTCAAACCTTTATCGATAGGGCTATCACCTAACCAAATCGCCAGCACAGCTTTGCGGAAGGCTTCGCCACTGGTAATGGCCAACTGCTCACCGTTTTTGTAGCTGATAATGCCAGTGTTTGGCACGCTCACTAACGTAAATTGATCGCCTTCTTTTATCGGGCTTGAAAAGGCGGTAATGAAAGCATTGATGTTATCGGCTATCGGGGCGGTATTACCATCGGTCGCCAGATCAAATCCTTCATGCATCGCATCAATCATCTTCTCTGAAGTGATCATGCCTGAGGTAATATTAAGGCGCACGGCTGAAACTTGCTCACCATTAATAATATTATCGGCATTGTCCATTTTCTCTGCGGTGTACAATGAGCTGACATAGAGATCCATAAAGAACTTACTGCGAATACCGGCACCGTTCAGTTGCAGCGGTTGCTCGTTATAGCTGATGGTTTCAGCTACATCGACGCCAGCAATTTCAGCGGCTGACACATTGAGGGTACTTAGCAGCAGAGTGCTGGCTAATAACAACATTTTCTTTTTCATTTTCACTCCATGAATGTAATGGATGACATATTACGACTTGATGAGGCTAACGATCCGCGCAATATCAAGGCGGTAGTAGCATTATCAGTCTCTAATTCCACCGGTATTGGCGGTTAAAGGAAAGCTGCATGTGAATATCTCTTGTTATCATACTGATAATGTATTGATACCACTACTGAATATATTAATATTCCAGCTATAGATAGCAGGCTTAATGCGCGATGACTTTTCCTTCTCGACGTGGGTCTGCGGCACCGATGAGGTCATTTCCCTTGAGCAAGATCGCCTGAATGCCTGAGTTGAGTGGTTTGATTTGGGTCTGGAAGCCCAGTTGTTCCAGTTTGGGTTGCCACCTTTGTGCTGCGGTACCTTGCTCAAGCTCAAACGGACCAAAGCGGTTATTCATATTGGGTAAGTCGATGGCTTGCTGTAGAGCTAGCCCCCAGTCGAGATGGGCAATCAGGGTTTTGGCCATATAGCCGATGATCTGGCTGCCGCCGGGAGAACCGATGGCGAGATAGGGGGAGCCTTGCTTCATCACGATGGTCGGGGCCATTGATGAGCGCGGGCGCTTTCCCGGCTCAACGCGGTTGGCGATGGGGTAGCCGTTGTGGTGGCTGCGAAAAGAAAAGTCGGTCAGTTCATTGTTGAGCAAAAAGCCACGTACCATCAGTCTGGAGCCAAAGCCATTTTCGATGGTGGAGGTCATGGAAACCACATTGCGATTTTTATCGACAATGGTGAAATGGCTGGTAGAAGGCAACTCCAGAGACTCATCCATCGCGTAATGCATGGCATGGCTCCAGGGCGGCTCTCCGGCATCGGCACTGGCTAGTGCTGTTTCTCTATCTAGCAAAGTTGCTCGTTGCTGCAGATAATCATCAGCCAGCAGGCCGTCGGTTGGCATGGGAACATAGTCACTATCTGCCATATAGCGGCCTCGATCGGCAAAGGCAAGACGAGATGCATCGCCCAATAGTCGCCAGCTGGTGGCATTATCCGGTCCCAATTGTGCCAGTGGATAATGGCTCAGTATCCCCATGATCTGGCCGAGAGTCAGGGCGCCTGAGCTCGGTGGACCCATACCGCAGATCGTGAATTGGCGGTATGGTGCGCAGAGAGGCGCCCGTTCTTTGACTGTGTAAGTAGCTAAGTCCATCGCGCTCAGTACACCGGGATTGTCCTCGTCAGTGCGCACTGCTTTCACGATATCTTTGGCTATCTCACCGGTATAAAACGCACTGGCACCCCGTTCAGCAATGTGCTGCAAGGTGGTAGCATAGGCTGGGTTTTTGAGACGCTCTCCAGCCTGAATAGGTCGACCATCGGCATGGAAGAAATAGGCGCGGGTAGCAGTAAAGCGTTTAAGGTGCTTCTCGCTGTCAGCCACTAACACTGCAAGGCGGGGGCTGACAATAAAGCCGTCTGTGGCCAATTCGATAGCGGGTTTGAAGAGTGAGTGCCAAGCCAGTTTGCCATGACGTTGATGGGTATACCACATTAGTTTGACGGTGCCTGGCGTGCCGACAGATCGTCCGCCCACTACCGCATCATAAAAGGCGAGTGGTTGGCCTTGGCTATCTTGAAACAGGGTCGGTGTGGCAGCAATGGGAGCCGTTTCGCGGCCATCGAAGGTGGTGAGCGCTTCTTGCTGGCTGTCCCAGTACACCAAAAACGCCCCGCCCCCGAGGCCGGAAGATTGGGGTTCGGTTAACCCGAGCATCAGTTGAGTCGCGATCATGGCATCGATTGCATTTCCTCCCTGACGGAGTATGGCCGCGCCAGCCTCACTGGCATAAGGATTGGCGGCCGCAACCATCCAGTCTTTACCTGTCACTACCGGCTGCACCATGCGCCCCGTTGTTGCTTCGGGGGAGATGTGATCGCTAGCTTGTGGCGTTGGTGTGGCCGCGGAGAAACCCGGCACGAGCAAAAGGGCAGAGATAAGGATGATGACTCTGTAGCGGGCATTCCATTCCATGGTGAAATCCTTTTCAATATCAGGCTGTCCTTAGCCTAAGTGGCAGTGACTCGCCCTGTCTAATAGCTTGCATGCATTTTGTGCAGAGTATCAACTCTCGGCGGTTTCTATCTGAGTTTCCACGGTTATTTCGATAGCAGCAGGTTCACCAACATCATGCTACCGATCACGGTGAACAGTAAGCCGCATAGGGCATCAATGGCGGGGGTCCAGCGCTGAAGCTGTTGCTGTAGCCGAGCGCCAGTCAGCAACCAGGCCAGCATGCCAAACCATAACAGGGAGGTGATCCACAGCAGGCCAATCGCCACACTTTTTCCTGTCAGTGACATATCGGCTGGCACGAGGGTCGACAGAAGACTGAGAAAAAAGACCAGTGCTTTCGGGTTGAGAATGTTGGTGGTAAAGCCCTTTGCCAGTGCTTGCTTGCGGTTGGCAATCAGCCGGGCGGGTGGGGTATGAGAGGGGCTGGATACGATATCGGATTGACGGCGCTGCTGCCAGAGTTGCCAAGTGCCTTTTAATGCGCCGAATCCCAGCCACAGTAAGTAACTGCCGCCAGCCCCTTGCAATAATGCAAATAGGGTGGGATGCTGGTGGATCAACAGGCTGGCACCCGTCAGGCTGAGGATAGAATGGAGCAATATACCTAGCGATAAACCCAGTGCGATCATCAAGCCCGTCTGGCGTCCATAGCGGCCGGCATTTTGGACCACAAGGGCGAAGTCTGGTCCTGGGCTCATGAGTGCCACAATATGGACCGTTACAAGGGTGATCAGGGTGGTGGTTTCGTTCATTATTGAGATCTATTACTTGGATTGGGAAAGCTGAGTTTGGGTTATTTTTGTGTTGTGTCGACGGTGTCTGAGGCCATCGATACTAAAGAGCAGCAGTGCAGCCCAGATGAAAGCAAAGGTATAGCCCTTGTCGACGGTAAAGGTTTCGTCATACAGGACGATAGCCAAGATAAACATTAAGCTCGGGCCAATATATTGGAAAAAGCCCAGCGTGGAGAGTTTGAGTTTGGTCGCCGCGCCCGTAAAACAGAGTAGCGGTAAGGTAGTGACAATGCCTGCTGCCATCAAAAGGATGTTGGTTGAGAGTGGGTTCGCGGTCCAGTCAGACGTTGGACTGCTGGCAAATAGCAGAACATAGATGGCTGCCAGTGGCAGCAGTACACAGGTTTCCATGAACAGGCCTGTTGCGGCATCGAGGTTAATTTTTTTCCGAAGCAGACCATAGAGACCAAAACTGCAGGCGAGTGCCAAAGCTATCCAGGGTAGAGAGCCAAATTGGATTAACTGGACGGCGACACCACCACCCGCGATGGCAACGGCGACCCATTGCAGAGGGCGTAACCGCTCCCCCAGAAATAGCATACCGAGTACCACATTGATCAGTGGGTTGATGTAGTAACCGAGGCTAGCATTTAGCATGTAGTTGTTATTGATTGCCCAGATGAAGATGAGCCAGTTAGCGCCAATCAGCAGCGCGGTGGCCGTTAGCATCAGCACCCGTTTAGGTTGAGCGAGTACGGCGCGCACTTGCCCCCAGCCTCGGCTAAGGATGAGTAATCCGGTTAAAAAGAAAAAGGACCAGATCACCCGATGGCTGAGAATCTCCAGTGCCCCGACATGCTGCAGTGATTTAAAGTAGATGGGCGCAATACCCCACATGGTATAAGCCAGTAGGGCGAGAATGACCCCGCGTTGGGTTTGTTTGTTCTGATCGTCCATGGGTACCTAGGAAAAATATGCAGAATATGCCGATATGGCAGAATAAATATGCATGTTGAGATGTAGGCGCAGTATAAATCGTGTTCAGTGCCAATACTATTGGCTTCTAATTGCCGCGGCTTATTTTTCATGGCCAATCATGCGGGGGAATCGGCGGCGTTGGTCTGGCGAACAATAAATTCGCGCAGAAACGCGCATCTTGAGGTGACTTGGGTATAGAATAGCCCGCTTATTTCTATCGCTGTCCTGCCGCGAAAATGCCACCGTTGATGAGTTGAGTTATGTCCCTAAGCCTCGTATGTCAGTCAGAAAGTCCCCCCTCCAGCAGTGAGCAAGTGCTGCAGGATGTGTTTGGCTATCAGGCATTTCGTTCCGGGCAGCAGTCGGTTATTGACGCCGCAGTAGCGGGGCAAGACTGTCTGGTGATCATGCCAACGGGAGGGGGGAAGTCACTCTGTTACCAAATCCCAGCCTTATTACGTGAGGGGCTGACAATCGTGGTTTCTCCGTTGATCTCTTTGATGAAAGATCAGGTTGACCAGTTGCAGGCTAATGGGGTGGCAGCGGCCTGTATTAACTCGACGATGTCGCGTGAGGCAATGCAAGAAACTTTTCTGGCGATGGCGCAGGGCAGTATCAAGCTGGTGTATGTTTCACCGGAACGGGCACTGGGACGGGAATTTATCGAACGGCTGATCACCTTACCGCTGACGTTGTTAGCGGTCGATGAAGCTCACTGTATCTCTCAGTGGGGGCACGATTTTCGCCCTGAATATGCCGCGCTGGGCCAATTGCGACAGCACTTCCCCACTTTGCCCGTCATGGCCTTGACGGCAACCGCCGATGAGACCACCCGGCAAGATATTGTGACGCGCTTGGCCTTGACGGATCATCATGCTTATTTGGGCAGCTTCGACCGGCCCAATATTCGTTACACCTTGCAAGAAAAATATAAACCGCTGGCCCAGCTGACCCGTTATTTGGCGGGCGTGCGGGGACAGAGTGGGATCATTTATTGCAATAGTCGCAAGCGGGTGGAGCAGATCAGTGAAAAGCTGAGCGAAAGCGGGATCCGAGCCGCGGCATACCATGCTGGATTGGATCATGATCAGCGTGCCTGGGTGCAGGAAGGCTTTCAGCGTGATGATATTCATATTGTCGTGGCGACGGTAGCCTTTGGCATGGGGATCAATAAGCCCAATGTCCGCTTCGTGGTGCATTATGATATACCGAGAAACATAGAATCCTATTATCAGGAAACCGGGCGCGCAGGGCGTGATGGGCTGCCTGCCGAGGCCATCATGTTCTACGATCCTTCCGATTTGGCGTGGTTGCGTCGCTGTCTGGATGAGAAAGAAGAAGGGCCGCAAAAACAGGTTGAAAGCCATAAGCTTAATGCGATGGGGGCATTTGCTGAAGCGCAGACCTGTCGCCGTCAGGTATTACTTAACTATTTTGGCGAGGCTCGCGAGGAGCCGTGTGGTAACTGCGATATTTGTCTTGATCCACCAAAGCGTTTTAATGCCTTAGAAGTGGCTCAGAAGGCATTGTCTTGCGTCTACCGAGTGAATCAAAATTTCGGGATCAACCATGTTGTGGAAGTGCTACGGGGTATGCAGAACCAGCGTATTCGCGAACAGGGTCACGATAAATTGACCACTTATGGCATTGGCCGCGATCATAGCCATGAGTTTTGGGTCAGCATCTTACGCCAGTTAGTCCATCGCGGTTATTTAATCCAGAGCATAATGCGTAGCTCTACCTTGCAGCTCACCGAAAAAGCCCGGGCAATTTTGCGCAGTGAGGTGAGTCTGGAGCTGGCTGTGCCGCGATTGGACACGGCGGCCCGTAGTACCAAGACCGATAAGTTCGCTAATCGCCAGTATGACAAGAAGCTGTTTGCCAAATTACGCAAAGTACGTAAAGCCATTGCGGATGAGGAAGATCTGCCACCGTATGTGGTCTTTAATGATGCCAGCCTGATGGAGATGGCGGAGCGGCTCCCGACATCAGCCGGAGAGATGCTGGCCGTCAATGGGGTCGGGCACCGTAAGCTGGAGAAATATGGCACCGTGTTCATGGGAGTGATTGAAGAGCACCTGACCGCAGGAGAGTAAAATTAGTGCTGAATCTATATACTTGCCGTTATCTTGATGAGTCCGCCCGAGTTCTGGAACTGGGGTGTCCTGACTTTGATTTCGACAGTTTTTTCGACGTCGCCGCTCCTTTATTGATATTGCTGGGATTAAGGGTGATAGAGCAGGAGTGTAATGCTGATCTCCATGTCTGGTTGGTGGACTTTGACGGTTGTCGACTGATGCTCAAGGGCGAGCATTACAGTGGCCAGATGTGGCTGGAAGGCGTGGGGGCTGATGCCGAAGAAACCTTGGTTTACCTCGCCCAGTTACTTCGAACGGTTAGCCTCTAGGCAACGCCGCTGGTTACTGTATAATCGCTGCCTTCGGTTGCTGCTGCCTGAGTGAGATCCGGTAGCAGTGTTTTGGGTTCCCTCTCCCCCAATGACAAAAAGGTCTGATTAATGACGACTTCTCAATTTTCACCTGCGCAACAACGTAAAGCCCTTTCCTTTCTGGTGGTGTTCCATCTGCTGATCATTGCATCCAGTAATTATCTGGTACAGCTGCCGTTTACTGTTTTTGGCTTTCATACCACCTGGGGGGCATTTACCTTCCCGTTTATTTTCCTGGCTACCGATCTCACGGTCCGGATTTTTGGTGCGGGGATGGCGCGTAAAATTATTTTACGGGTTATGTTGCCTGCACTGGCTATCTCGTACGCCTTATCGGTTCTGTTTTATCAAGGGGAATATCAGGGTTGGTCGCACCTCGGGGAATTTAATCTGTTTGTTGCGCGGATCTCGATTGCCAGTTTTATGGCCTACCTGTTAGGTCAGATCATGGATGTCTCGGTATTCAACCGCTTACGCCAGACGAAGCAGTGGTGGGTCGCCCCGACCTGTTCAACCTTGATTGGCAACGCGCTTGATACCCTCGCCTTTTTCTCTATCGCCTTTTATAACAGCCCTGATCCATTTATGGCTGCGAACTGGGTGGAGATTGCGTTGGTCGACTATAGCTTCAAGTTAATCATCAGTCTTGGGCTGTTTGTCCCGATGTATGGTGTGTTACTTAATTACTTGATAAAACGCCTGACGACGTTAACGGCAACGCATGAGGCGATAGAACCTGTTCAAGAGCGGTTGCAGATGTAATTTTGACCATCACATAAGCATAGGTAGTACGATGAGGCCAGCGATTTGCTGGCCTTTTTTATGGATTAATGGGGAAAATGAAGATACGTGAAGCCTGTATGATTGAAGTGGCAGCTGCATCAAGTAACTAAATGACAATTATTCTCAATAAATGCTTGCATAACAAATGCGAATGGTTATTATTAACGCGCAATCAACGAGAAAGATCGCCAAAGGCTTTCTCGTTTGAAGGCACGACATTGCTCACATTGCTTCCAGTGTAATTTAGCGAAGGTTAGGTTTTTGGTGTAGGGCTGAAAACGTGAACCACTTCTGCTGAGCGGCTGCTTCCTTCTGTCCTATGGATGGAAAGTCGCGCCGCTTTTTCTTTTATATGCCCCCTCATTGATCTCTGATTCATTATGTAACGTTAGAACCGCTCAAAATCACCGCAACTTTCTTCATGATGGCTTCCTTTGTGTTCATATTTGACCAGTTTTGGTCTCAAATCATCTTATTTAAGATAGCTCTGTTAACCTTTTCCACAATCAATGATCATTTTAGGATCGAGGATCAAGTGAGTGAATTTGTTGCAACCTGCTGTTTATACTGTCATTTTTTATGAATTTAATGTTCTATTTCCAGATTGATCAATGACTTAAATTGAAATACTAACAAACTTATCCACAGATTGAGGGGCGCAAAGGGAAAACAGCAGTTAACAGTTGAGAGGAGTCATGGCATCCTAGTGATCTCACTCTTTCATCCCCCGGATATAAGAATATCTTTATGGCAACTATCCCAGAAAATCCCCTCATCTTGATTGATGGATCGTCGTATCTTTATCGTGCCTACCATGCCGCACCCAATTTCACTAATTCCGATGGTGAGCCAACGGGTGCTGTGTATGGTGTTGTAAACATGCTTCGTAGTTTGTTGCGTCAGTTTTCCACCGAGCATATTGCCGTGATCTTTGATGCAAAAGGTAAAACATTTCGTGACGACATGTACTCTGAGTATAAGGCGAATCGTCCACCGATGCCGGATGACCTGCGTGGTCAGATCGAGCCATTACATGCGGTGATCCGAGCGATGGGGCTACCGTTGATCTCGATTACCGGGGTTGAGGCTGATGATGTGATTGGAACACTGGCCAGTCAGGCATCTCAGGCAGGTATGCCAGTGTTGATCAGTACCGGTGATAAAGATATGGCTCAGTTGGTGGATCAGAATGTGACGCTGATCAATACCATGACTGATGTCGTGATGGGACCTTACGGGGTGGTGGAAAAATTCGGGATCGGTCCTGAGCTGATCATCGATTACCTTGCGCTGATGGGGGATAAAGTCGATAACATACCCGGTGTGCCGGGCGTGGGTGAAAAGACCGCTAAAGCCTTGTTGACAGGGATTGGTGGACTAGATGCGCTCTACGACAATCTAGATGATATTGCCGCTTTAGGTTTCCGTGGCTCAAAAACCATGGCGAAAAAACTGCTCGATAATAAAGATGCTGCGTATCTTTCTTATCAACTAGCGACCATCAAGCTGGATGTTGAATTGGATGTGACACCGGATCAGCTCGTGAAGGGGCAGCCTGATACCGATGAGTTGACTAAATTGTTTGGTAAGTTGCAATTCCGTCGCTGGTTGGAAGAAATGCTTGGTGGCAGTGATGGCCGTATTGTGGCGGATGAGAAGGCAGCGGCACCGATTGCCGAGAGTAAAACTATTGTCCCTGTGATTGACCGCAGTGGTTATGAAACGGTACTGGACGAAGCGACCTTTGAAGCATGGCTAGCACAGCTGCTGGATGCAGAGGTGGTGGCATTTGATACCGAGACAGATGGTCTGGATTACATGACGGCGAATTTGGTTGGTCTTTCATTTGCGGTGGAGGAAGGTAAAGCCGCTTATGTGCCGGTTGCTCATGATTATCTTGACGCTCCTGCTCAGCTTGATCGTGACTGGGTGTTAGCCCAGCTCAAGCCGCTATTGGAAGATCCGAATCACGCTAAAGTCGGACAAAATCTAAAATTCGATGCCAGCATTCTGGCTCGTTATGACATTGATATGCAGGGGATCCGTTTTGATACCATGCTGGAGTCTTATGTCTTTAATAGCGTGGTGGGCCGTCATGATATGGATAGCCTGTCGTTGCGCTATTTAGAGCACAAAACGATCAGTTTTGAAGACATTGCTGGTAAAGGGAAGAAGCAGCTGACTTTTAACCAGATCGATCTGGATCAGGCGGGCCCGTATGCCGCAGAAGATGCCGATATTACCCTGCGTCTGCACAACATGCTGATTGAAAAAGTGAACGCTGATGACAAGCTAAAGTCAGTGTTTGACGAGATTGAAATTCCGCTCGTTCCGGTGTTATCACACATTGAGCGTACCGGGGTCTTGATTGACAGTATGCTATTGGGGGCGCAGTCGTCTGAGATAGCGGTTCGTCTTGATCAATTAGAGCGTGAAGCTTATGAGTTGGCGGGGGGCGAATTCAATCTGAGTTCCCCCAAGCAGCTGCAGGCCCTGCTGTTTGAAAAAATGGGACTACCAGTACTGAAGAAAACCCCATCGGGTACGCCATCAACCAATGAGGAAGTTCTGCAGGAATTGGCGCTGGATTACCCATTACCTAAATTGATTTTGGAATACCGCGGGTTAGCTAAACTGAAATCGACCTATACGGATAAGCTGCCGAAAATGGTCAATCCAGCGACTGGTCGCGTGCATACGTCGTACCATCAGGCCGTGACAGCAACCGGTCGCCTGTCATCCAGCGATCCAAACCTTCAGAACATTCCGGTGCGTAATGAAGAAGGTCGCCGGATCCGTCAGGCTTTCATCGCTCCAACCGGATACAAAGTTTTAGCCGTCGACTATTCACAGATCGAATTGCGGATCATGGCACATTTGTCAGGTGATAAAGCGTTATTGGATGCCTTCCGTCACGGTAAAGATATTCACGCGGCCACGGCCGCAGAGATCTTGGGGATCCCGCTGGAAACCGTAACCAGTGAGCAACGTCGTCGTGCTAAGGCGATCAACTTCGGTTTGATCTACGGTATGAGTGCTTTTGGCTTGGCCAAGCAGTTGGATATGGGACGTAAGGAAGCACAGGATTATATGAATGTGTATTTTGAGCGTTATCCTGGTGTGCTTGAATATATGGAAAGTACCCGTAATCAGGCCAGCGAGCAGGGTTATGTCGAGACGTTGTATGGTCGTCGCCTCTATTTGCCTGATATTAAATCGCGTAACGGGATGCGCCGTAAAGCCGCAGAGCGGGCAGCGATCAATGCCCCTATGCAGGGAACAGCGGCAGACATTATTAAACGCGCGATGATACTTGTTGATCAGTGGATTAGTGATCAACCTGAAGGGCGAGTTAGACTTTTGATGCAAGTACACGACGAACTTGTACTTGAAGTACAAAATATGGAAGTTGAAAACGTTTCTGCAGAGATTTGTCGTTTAATGGAGTCAGCGGCTGTGCTCGATGTCCCTCTTATTGCTGATGCTGGTATCGGTGATAACTGGGACCAGGCTCACTGATAAATCACCAATTTCAGTATTATTGATGATAAAACAGTCAATATTTAGTGGCTGTTTTTTGATGAAAATTAAATGCTCTATAAATTACTTATTGTTGAAATTACTTACGTAATGGTGAAAAAAAACTACAAAAGAGCTTTTCAACCCTGAGCAATTGATATACAGTTAATGACGTAGGGTACAGAGGTAAGATGTTCTATCTTTCAGACCTTTTGTTTCACGTTATTGGATTTGGCTGATTCAGCCGCCCTGGCCACTTGGTCAGGGCGTTTTTTATTCTGCTACACTACTATTCCATTCTCTCCGTAATCTCTGTTTCATTATCTTCCCCCACCATATGCACAACCACACCATTTCTGGTGGTGTTTTAGACGATTTGTACACGGTATTGCTGATTTTTTCTGCAACGTGGTGATAGGAATTGTGATCGTGGTACGAACTAGGTCGTGATAAAATTTAGAGTATTTACTTTAATTTTTATCGGTAGATCGGTATAATAACAACCGCTTCTTGTTCATATTTGTTTTTGTTGGGCGGCGAGATCCTCCAGCAGAAATACAGACATGAAATGGCCACCTTCAACTTGATGGTGGCTTTTTTTTCATCTCGATATTTATAAAACTGTAATTTAATTCCAGTTTTCCTACCAGGTAAGTCTCTTTCTTAGGCCTTTATTTTCAATAAAAAACAACTTCATGGTGTTTTCCTGATGAAATCGGTAAAACCCGATATTGATAGAGGCTCAGGCGGGGTAGGTTGCTTATGATAGTGCGGGAAAAACGCACAAAAACTGTATAAAAAACTTGCGTTAAAGGGGGAAATAAATAATGCTTCCTAGACAAAAACAATAACCTCCTATTTCTCTCCCATTGCCCCATCTAGCTGGTGGGGTATTTTTATGTCTTTAAAGACAGCGAGTTTATTGAAGACATAAAAAAGGCTCCGGAACAGGAGCCTTTATTGTATTGGGTCTTGATTATTCGTTATCGGCTTGTGCTTGGTCTTCAGCCATAAAGAGTCGTTGGCGCTCCAATTCAGGGGCAAACCAACCATCGAGTTTACGGCGAACTTGCTCCACCCCGATACCCTTCAGAGAAGAGAAGGCTTCAACTTGCACATCACCACCAAAAGTGGCGACAGTTTCGCGAACTTTCATTAGTTGCTGTTTGCGGGCACCACTTTTAAATTTATCGGCTTTAGTCAGCAATACCAATACGGAGAGATCGCTTTCAATGGCCCACATGATCATCTGTTGATCCAGATCTTTTAGTGGGTGACGAATATCCATTAACACGACCAGTCCTTCGAGACACTTACGCTTTTGTAGGTATTCCCCCAGCGATTTTTGCCACTTTAGTTTCATCTCCAAAGGAACCTGAGCAAATCCGTATCCCGGTAAATCGATCAGGTTGCAACCATGCACCACCTCAAACATGTTAATAAGTTGAGTACGGCCTGGTGTTTTAGAGGTACGTGCGAGGCTTTTCTGATCCGTGATGCGGTTCAGTGCACTTGACTTGCCTGCATTGGAGCGGCCAGCAAATGCGATCTCAACGCCGATGTCGTTTGGCAAGTGCCGGATATCAGGTGCACTTGTGATAAATCCTGTGTTTCTATAGTTGAGAGGTTGATTCACTGTTAACTCCGTCAAGTCTTGATGTAGTCGACTGATTACTTTTTTGTGAAATTGTGTAAAATATATGGGAACTGTGCTTAGTCAGTGGTCGCATTGTATACCATGTTACTGAGCATTACTTGTGGTACTGGAAGCTCTATAATTATAAACGGAATGTCATGAAGAAATTAGCATTGATATTGGCTTTTTTGGCCAGTTATTCAGCCTGGGCGCAGGGAGACGCAGAAGCCGGAAAGATGAAAGCCGCAACGTGTGCCGCCTGCCACGGGGTAGATGGTAATGGAATAATGGCGCAATACCCTAAAATTGCAGGTCAGCATCCTGGTTACCTTGAGAAGCAGCTTAAGGATTTTAAACAAGCAATATCAACGGGAGGTAAGCAAGGACGTAATGATCCCGTGATGGGGGGGATGGCAATGCCGCTCTCCGAGCAGGATATGGCCGATCTTGCTGCTTATTATGCATCACTGCCTATTTCTGACAATGCCACCCCAGAGTCATCGGTTGAATTAGGTCAGACTTTGTATCGCGCAGGTGATCTTGACCGTGGTATAACCGCTTGCACCGCGTGTCATGGCCCCAGAGGTAATGGCACGGGGTTATCAGGATTCCCGAAAATCTCTGGGCAGAATGCTGAATATGTTCAGTTGCAGCTAGAGAAATTTCGATCGGGTCAGCGAGGGAATGACATGAATGGCATGATGCGTACCGTAGCTGCGAAGTTGACTGATGCTGAAATTAACGCCCTGTCTCAGTATGTGGGAGGGCTACACTGATTGATTTTTTGGCAGCTTGTCAATCGTGAGAAAAGGTAGCGTGAGCTGCCTTTTTTATTGGCGATCAGACAACGTACTGACTCCGGTACTTTTTTGTGAGTATATTTCTCGCTCTGTTGGTAGTGCACATTTCTCCATCAAATCTGCTATGATACGCGGCTTCATTGAGAGCCGTGGCAATGCCCTGACGGGAAAGCCCTAACCAGAGAGCTGAAATGCAGATTTGTCCGCTATGCGATAGTCATAATGTTGATGTCTTTCATCAAGATCGGCGTCGTCAGTATTTCCGTTGTGGTAAGTGCGCCTTGATTTTTGCTGATCCGCTGGCAAGGCTGTCGCCTGAAGCTGAAAAAGCGCACTATGATCTGCATGAGAATAATCCAGACGATCCGGGGTACCGACGTTTTCTTGATCGCCTTGCCGCGCCGTTACTGACTCGATTGGGGGAAACACCACAGCAGGGGTTGGACTTCGGTTGTGGACCAGGGCCGACCTTGTCGTTGATGCTGGCAGAGGCTGGCCATAATATGGCTATCTATGATCCGTATTTTGCCGCTCACCCAGAGGTACTGGAGACCGTGTACGATTTTGTCACTTGTACTGAGGCGATTGAACACTTTTATCAGCCTGCAAAGGAATGGGGGCAGCTACTTGGAATGGTAAAACCTGGCGGATGGCTAGGACTGATGACCAAGTTAGCAACTGATGCAGATGCCTTTGCGCAATGGCATTACAAGAACGATCCCACGCACGTGAGCTTTTTCAGTCGCGAGACGTTCCACTCCTTGGCCGAACGAGATGGCCTGGACGTCGAATTTGTTGGGAATGATGTAATTTTGCTGAGGAAAACCCAGTAATGACACGTAAGAAAAGAACACGCAAAGTAGGATCGGAAGGTCCTGCAGTATATAAAGAGAAATCGACTAACCAGGCTAATATTGAAGGTCTGCAGCGCAAGAAAGAGAAAAAGCGCAAAGGCCTCAAGTCTGGCAGCCGCCATTCAGCAGTAGAGTTGGCAGATCCGCGTACTGCGGCTAAGCGTAAAGATCCTCGTCATGGTAGCAAAAAATTGGTGCCGTTGGTTGTTGAAGCGAAACCGACTACCAAGAAAGAGCGTCGTCTAAGTGCAGAGCAGGAATTGGCAATGCTTGAGAATGATGCACAATTGATAGTGCTGTTAGATCGCATTGATGCCGGTGAGAAACTGGGTGCAGGTCTGCAGAAGCAGGTCGATCAGAAACTCGATCGTATCGAGCGCCTGATGAAGCAGCTAGGCTTGTTTGATGACGAAGAACCCGCGTTCGAAGCAGCACCTGTGGCTAAAAAAGGCCCGCGTTCTGATGATGATTTGCTGGATATGTTTGAAAACATGGATTACGACGATTTCGACAAGGAGTAACCCTTGCAGGATATGACGCTTTGGCTAGGACTGGCTGTAATCATCATTGTTGTACTGGCGTCGTACGCCAGTTACTTGCTTGCAAAGCTGTATCGTCAGCACCAGCGCCATCAGGCCTTTTTGGCTCGGGCGCAACAGCAACAAGTTGAAGGTATTAGGCAGCGCAACGCCAATATCATGGACAGTGTGATGATTATTGCTGAAGCTGGTAAGCAAGATCAGTGCGATATGTCTGAAGTGACCATTCGCCTGTATAAACTGATGGAAGTGCTGCAAGGCGCACAGCAGGTCGATTTCTGTCATCAGTATCCCGCGATGTACGAGCTTTATCAGGTGGTGAAAGACATGCCTCGTGGCGAGCAGCGTCAATCGTTGGAGAAAAAAGAACGCATGAAACTCGACTTAGAGCGTATGAAAGCAGAAGCTCGGCTCCTTGATGCGATCAAGGCTGAATTGGCTCAAATCCTAGTAAACAAAGCGACAGCCTAATCGTTGTTTGGCCGCGATCCCCTTATTGATGCATCGTTGATAGGAGGATTGCGGATCCATCGGTTGCCCCGCTATCTATCTACATCGTTATCGAGTTATGGCACACTTGGTATATCGCAACCTCTTCTCCTCCTTATTTTAAGTGGAAGTATGTCATGTCAAATGAGCAGATTATTTGGGATCAGGCCTTAATCGAAAAATACAATTATTCTGGCCCACGTTACACCTCCTATCCGACAGCCCTAGAATTTCATGAAGCCTTTACGTCAGCAGAATTCGATATGGCGTGTGCTCTGTATCCGGATCGCAAACTTTCACTGTATGTTCATGTCCCGTTTTGCCATAAGCTCTGTTACTACTGTGGCTGCAATAAGATCATTACTCGTCATCAGCATAAAGCAGATGAATATCTGGATGTGTTAGAGCAGGAAATTCGCCAGCGTGCCACGTTGTTGGGTGATCGCCAAGTGAGTCAACTGCACTGGGGCGGTGGTACGCCAACCTTCCTCACGAAACCTCAGATCAGCCGTTTGATGACGATGTTGCGTGAGCAGTTTTCGTTCGACGATGATGCTGAAATCAGTATTGAAGTTGATCCGCGTGAGATAGAGTTAGATATTCTCGACCACCTGCGTGCCGAAGGGTTTAACCGATTGAGTATCGGGGTGCAGGACTTTAACAAAGAAGTCCAAAAACTGGTGAATCGAGAGCAAGATGAAGCGTTTATTTTTGCGATGGTTGAACGAGCCCGTGAATTGGGTTTCCGCTCCACAAACCTTGATTTGATTTATGGCCTGCCAAAGCAAAATTGCGAGCTCTTCGCACAAACGCTGGAGCAGGTACTGACGATGCGCCCAGGTCGACTATCGGTGTTTAACTATGCCCATATGCCTGCGCTATTTGCTGCGCAACGTAAAATTAAAGATGAAGATTTGCCGGCAGCAAAAGAGAAGCTAGCGATGTTGCAAAATACCATTGCAACCCTGACCGGGGCCGGTTATCAGTTTATCGGCATGGATCACTTTGCGTTGCCGGATGATGAATTAGCTATTGCCCAGCGCCAAGGTATTTTGCATCGTAACTTCCAGGGTTATACCACCCAAGGTGAGTGTGATCTGCTGGGGCTTGGGGTCTCGGCGATTTCCATGATTGGTAACTGTTACGCCCAGAACCAGAAAGAGCTCAAGCATTACTACACCAACGTGGGTGAGAAGCATCAAGCCTTATGGAAAGGTGTTTTATTGGATGCTGACGATTTGCTGCGTCGTGAGGTTATCAAAGCATTAATTTGTAACTTTAAGCTTGATAAGCAAGTGATTGAGCAACAGTTTGACATTGATTTTGACCAATATTTTGCTGAAGACTTAACGTTGTTGAAAACCTTCATCAATGATGAGTTAGTCATAGTGGATGAGCACTCAGTGAACGTGGCATTAAAAGGGCGCTTGCTGATCCGTAATATTTGTATGTGCTTTGATAAATATTTACGCGATCGCGCCCGTCAGCAGCAGTTTTCTCGGGTGATTTAACGCATCAGCGCTGTGACATTGATTATCCCAGATAAAACAGCCCCCGAACCAGCAATGGCTCGGGGGCTGTTTTGCAATTATCTGCGCTGCTCCTGATTGGTATTAGCCGCGTGTTGCCGCTTTATCTTTCAGGCTCTGCTTGTCATTGTCAGACAGGAAGGCAAGCTCTAGGCCGTTAATTTGCGCTTGGCGGATCTGAGCTTGGCTTAGTCCGACTTGCTGGGCAGCCACTTCATATTCATGGGGTAATTCAATGCCTTCAACCGCAGGATCGTCGGTATTGAGACAAGCGAGGATCCCATGCTCAAGGAACTGTTTAACCGGGTGAGTCGCAAACGACGCGACGGTGCTGGTCTGGATGTTTGAGGTCAGGCATGACTCGATCCCAATTTTATGTTCGGCGAGATAATCCATCAGCGCAGGGTCTTGGATTGCTTTTACACCGTGACCGATACGTACCGCGCCGAGATCTCGAATGGCTTGCCACATACTTTCCGGACCAGCAGCTTCACCTGCATGAACCGTAACTTGTAGGCCGGCATCGCGTACTTGCTTGAAGTGGGCAAGGAACTGATCGCCCGGTTGGCCGAGTTCATCACCCGCCAGATCGATGGCAACTAAATGGTTTTTCTGGCTGAGCAGAGCATCCAATTCCTGCTGACAAGCTTGGGAACCAAAGGTACGGCTCATGATCCCGATAAGGTTGGCCTGGATACCAAAATCACGACAGCCAGCACGAACACCATCAACCACGGCTTCTACTACACCAGCCACCGGCAGGTTGTGTTTCATTGCCATATAGAAAGGGGAGAAACGCAGTTCTGCGTAATCAATCTGGGCATTCAACGCATCTTCCACGTTCTCATAAGCCACGCGGCGACAGGCATCAAGATCACCCAATACGGCCACACCCCAGTCTAATTTAGCGAGGAATGCGACGAGACTTGGCTCAGCTTCGACAATCTGAACGTGTGGACGCAGGGACTCGAGACTATTGCCAGGTAGTGCCATACCGAACTGTTGGCCGAGTTCAAGAATTGTTTGGATGCGAATGTTGCCATCAAGGTGGCGATGGAGATCAGTTAAAGGAAGCTGCTTGGTAATCATAATTATTGGTATCCCATGTAAAACTGGTAGGGCAGTATACGCAAGTAACCCGTGACAATCATTATAGATAATGACGCAGATTGTCGCTGCGAAGAGAAACTCTGTTGATGCTTACCTGCGCTGTTGATCTCAGAGCCGCGACAGCCCTTTGCCTATTCGATATCACTAATCCGTAATAATATCGAGCTCCTTCAGTTTGCGGGTGAGGGTATTACGTCCCCAGCCTAATAGACGGGCTGCTTCTTGCTTATGACCATGGGTGTGATCCAAGGCCGCTTCTAGCAGGATTTTTTCAAATTCGGGTAGGGCTTCCCCAAGCAGATTATGATTGCCTTGACGTAAGTTATCGGTCGCCCATTTTTCCAGGGCATGATGCCAGTGCTGGTGGCTGGAATGGGTTTCCACTGATGATGCAGGGGCGATCAACTCAGGGGGGAGATCGTTTGGCAGTATTTCTTTACCACTGGCCATGACGGTGAGCCAGCGACAGGTATTTTCCAGCTGACGTACATTACCGGGCCAGTTAAGCTTGGTTAAAGCGTCATCGGTATCGGGGTGGAGGATTTTGGCTTCGACGCCTAATTCATCGGAGGCCCGCTGGAGGAAATGGCGGGTTAATTGAGGAATATCCTGTCGGCGATCTTTGAGGGCAGGGAGGTGCACCCTGATCACATTAAGGCGGTGAAAGAGATCGTCACGAAAATCGCCGTTGGCGACTAATTGCTCCAGATTTTGGTGGGTGGCGGCAATGATCCGAACATCGACATTGACTGGTGAGTGACCCCCAACACGATAGAACTGGCCATCCGCCAATACGCGCAGTAGGCGGGTCTGGATATCTAGCGGCATGTCGCCAATCTCATCTAAGAACAAGGTGCCGCCGTTTGCCTGTTCGAAGCGACCCTGACGCACGCTGTTGGCCCCGGTGAAAGCGCCTTTCTCATGACCAAACAGCTCTGATTCGATAAGGTCTTTAGGAATGGCAGCCATGTTGAGGGCAATGAATTCTTTTTGGCTGCGGGGGCTGTGACGGTGCAATGCATGGGCGACCAACTCTTTGCCTGTCCCTGACTCGCCGTTGATCAGAACCGAGATTGAGGAGCGGGATAGTCGGCCGATCGCCCGGAAAACTTCCTGCATGGCTGGTGCTTCACCGATAATTTCTGGTGTGTTGGGCTTCAGGGGCTCCGGCTTTTGCTGGCGTTTTTGTTCTTGGCTGTGGGTGACCGCACGCTCAACAAGGCTTACCGCATCATCAATATCAAACGGCTTAGGCAGGTATTCAAAAGCACCTTCCTGATAGGCATTCACGGCCGCATCGAGATCGGAGTGGGCCGTCATGATAATCACAGGAAGCGTCGGGTAGCTGTGCTGCAGGTTTTTGAGCAACGTGAGCCCATCCATGCCGGGCATCCGGATATCAGAGACCAAGACATCGGGAACACTGCGTTCCAGTGCCGCCATTACGCTATCAGCATTGGCAAAGGTTTCACATTGTAGCCCGGCAGCGTTGAGTGTGCGTTCTAGTACCCAGCGAATCGAGCTGTCATCGTCAGCGACCCAGATTAGTCCTTTGCTCATAGCGAATCCTCTTGTCTATCGGTTTATGGTGTGGGGAATAGCCGTTATTTTATCGGGAGGTACAGAGTGAATTTGGTATGCCCCGGCCAGCTTACCACTTCAATTTTGCCTTGATGTTGGTCGACAAGCGTCTGGGCAATCGATAAGCCTAACCCTGTCCCACCCTGTCTACCTGTAACCATGGGGTAAAATAGGGTGTCTTGGATATCACGCGGGATCCCTGGACCATCATCGATAATGTCAATTTTGGCAACAACGCGATAATGCCGCCCGTGGATCAGTGTCTGATGGGCTGTTCGGGTCTTCAGGGTAATATTGCCGCCACCAGCTTGTTGCAGGGCTTGGGCCGCATTACTGACGATATTGAGTACCGCTTGCTCGAGTTGTTCCGGATCCATCATAAAGTCTGGCAGGCTAGGATCGTAATCGCGGTGAATTTGAATTGTGTCATCACTATCAAGGCTGATCAGTTGACGAACTTTCTCTAGTACAACATGGATATTGTCCTCGTGACGGGTTCCGGGACGCTGAGGCCCTAAGAGGCGATCAACTAGATTACGCAGCCGATCGGCCTGTTCAATAATCATTTGGGTATATTCGGTATAACTGGGATCGGGGAGGGTCTTTTCCAGTAACTGAGCCGCCCCGCGTAAGCCACCCAGCGGGTTCTTGATTTCATGAGCGAGGCCACGGACGAGCTCTTTGGCGGCCTGTTGTTGGGCATGTTGGCTGAGCTCCTGGCTGATCCGGCGCTGTTGATCTATGGGTTTGAGCTCAAGCAGAATCAACAATTCGCGCTGCCATGACAATGGACTGGCACTGAGTTCTAATGTGTGATGGCGACCATCAATAACGAAGGTGACATCACTGTCGGCTAAGCCTTGCCCGCTATGCAGCGTAGCTTGGATCAGCGCAAGGTCGAGCGAGGTATGCTGAAGTAGATTAGCAAAGCAAGTATTGTCCAGTCGGCGTTTGCTGAATGAGAGCAACTGCTCTGCTGCTGGGTTGACGTAGCGAATGGTCAACTTTTCGTCGAGCAGTACAATGGCCGTTACCAGATTGTCTAGGATCATGGGCGAAAATTCAGCCGTCACAGTTACCATCCTTGTTGGTTCAGTGCGTTATGGTGCATTGAACTTCGATCGCACCAATATGGTGCATTCAAGTGTAGCCTGTCTATCGGATAGCGTGAAGAAAAAGTCGCCAAACCTGTTATTTGGGCATGGGTTTGCTCGGTTTTTGCTGCTTAATGCTGGCACGGTGCAGATAGACAGTGATCTTATCTGATGATGCAATTACCTTGCCGTATTTTAGTAATTCGATTTGCAACGTATGGCTGCCGCGGTCGAGATGATTGAGCTGCCAATCAAGTTGAGTTTGCGAGCGACCACTGATATTGCCGTCAAGGCGTAATCTTACCGTATGTCCTTTGTTGAGTTTTCGATTGCTGCTGGCCGTGACGGTGATATTGCCACTGTTATCACGCAGCGTTGCCTGATGGGCAGGACTGAGTAGGATCACTTCTGGAGGAAGGAAAGCGGCGTTATCCTCAGCCTTTTTAACGATGTCTGCTTGCACGGTGTCAGCTGCTGGTTCTGGGGCGGATTGGATTTTGGGTGGTTTGATCTCCAGTGGTTTCGCTTCTGGGTGAGGTTGATCAGAAAAATGCACAACTCCGTCGTCATCTTCCCAGCTATAGATGGTATCGGCAGTGGCGGTACTGATATGAAGGCTACAAATTAGGCCACTAAGAAGAATGAAGTAGAGTGTTTTCATGACTTGACCGACATGGCTGTGGATGGTCTGGTTATTGTTGGCGGGGTTACCGCTGGCAGCAATATGAAAAAGGCCAGCATGTGATGCTGGCCTAAGTTTATCGTGTTATTGCTGTACCGATTACTTATACAGAGTAGTACAGTTCGAACTCTAGTGGGTGAGTGGCCATATTGATTCGCTCTACATCGGCAGATTTTAGCTGGATGTAAGAGTCAATGAAGTCATCAGAGAATACGCCGCCAGCCGTGAGGAACTCACGATCTTCATCAAGGTTCTTCAGCGCGATGTCTAGAGATTCCGCTACTTTTGGAATCTCTGCAGCTTCTTCTGCAGGTAGGTCGTACAAGTCCTTGTCCATGGCTTCGCCTGGGTGGATCTTGTTGTTAATACCGTCAAGGCCAGCCATTAGCATGGCAGCAAATGCCAAGTATGGGTTCGCTGCTGGGTCACCAAAACGAACTTCGATACGACGAGCTTTCGGGCTTGGTACCACTGGGATACGGATAGAGGCAGAACGGTTACGGGCAGAGTAAGCCAGCATGACGGGGGCTTCATAACCTGGTACCAGACGCTTGTACGAGTTGGTTGCTGGGTTTGCAAAAGCATTGATGGCACGTGCGTGCTTGATGATACCGCCAATGTAGTACAGTGCCATTTCAGATAGGCCGCCGTATTTATCACCCGCAAATAGGTTCTGGCCGTCTTTATTTAAAGACATGTGTACGTGCATACCGCTGCCGTTATCACCAACCAGTGGTTTAGGCATGAAGGTCGCCGTTTTGCCAAATGCATGTGCCACGTTGTGGACAACATATTTGTAGATTTGGATTTCATCGGCTTTGGTGGTCAGGGTATTGAAACGTGTTGCGATTTCATTCTGACCTGCAGTCGCTACTTCGTGGTGGTGTGCTTCAACCACTAGGCCCATTTCTTCCATGACCAAACACATAGCCGAACGGATATCTTGTGATGAATCAACCGGTGCCACTGGGAAGTAACCGCCTTTCACGCCTGGGCGGTGACCTTTGTTACCACCGGCGATATCAGAGCCAGTGTTCCAAGCGGCCTCGATGTCATCGATTTTGAAGAAAGAACCTGACATGTCAGTGTTGAACTTAACGTCATCAAACAGGAAGAACTCTGGCTCAGGACCCACTAATACCGTGTCAGCAACGCCAGTTGCACGCATAAAATCTTCAGCGCGCTTAGCAATAGAGCGTGGGTCTCGATCGTAACCTTGCATGGTGGCTGGCTCGAGGATGTCACAGCGGATGTTCAGTGTTGCGTCTTCAGTGAATGGGTCAAGTACCGCACTTGCTGCATCTGGCATCATGACCATGTCTGATTCGTTGATGCCCTTCCAGCCAGCAACAGATGAACCATCGAACATCTTACCGTCTTCAAAGAAGTCAGCATCGATTTGGTGAGATGGGATAGAGATATGCTGTTCTTTACCTTTGGTATCGGTAAAGCGTAGGTCAACAAACTTCACTTCGTTTTCCTGGATCAGCGCTAGTACGTTTTCAACTGACATCTTGAGTAACCTCCGGTGTTAGATTGGGCAGCGGCCGCAACAAATTTATTGTGAGCAGTGTTGTGCTCTATTGCAATATAGGTATGCGATAACCGTGCCAACTTTTAAAAGCCCTAAAGCAGCGCATTTGTGGTGCTGCGGGCCGATGAAATTCCATTCTCTGCACTAATATGGGGATATATTGCACCATATTGGTGCGCCAGGTATGACTTCACCCTGACGGTGTGCGCATCTACTATTAGCCCGTGTTGAATATTGTCAATCAGCAAGGTAAATAATAAGTAACTAGGATGTGGCTTTATAGGGTGTTTTTTTGTCTGAAAGAAGTGGAAAAACAGAGTCTAAGCAGGATGAATAAAAAAGGCGGTGATATAAATCACATATTACGTGGGTTTTAGCGTAAAATCTGTTAGATTATGAGCCGTTTTTTTAACCAAGTGGCGCCATCCGGCCGCTGCATGTTCTGAGTGAATGTGAATCCATGTCTAATCAACAGATCGACAAATTAAGAAATATCGCAATTATTGCGCACGTTGACCACGGTAAAACTACCTTGGTTGACAAACTGCTTCAGCAGTCTGGCACGTTAGAGTCTCGCGGTGAAGTTGAAGAACGCGTAATGGATTCCAACGACATCGAAAAAGAGCGTGGTATTACCATTCTTGCTAAGAACACAGCGATTAACTGGAATGACTACCGTATCAACATCGTAGATACCCCAGGACACGCCGATTTCGGTGGTGAAGTTGAGCGTATCATGTCAATGGTTGACTCTGTGCTTCTTATCGTTGACGCCGTTGACGGCCCAATGCCTCAAACGCGTTTCGTTACACAGAAAGCGTTTGCTCACGGCCTGAAGCCAATCGTTGTAATCAACAAAATTGACCGTCCTGGTGCGCGTCCTGAGTGGGTAATGGATCAAATCTTTGACCTATTCGACAACCTAGGTGCATCTGACGAACAGCTAGACTTTAAAGTGGTTTACGCATCAGCACTGAACGGCTGGGCAACCCTAGAAGAAGGCGAAATTGGCGAGAACATGGAACCGTTGTTCCAAGCTATCGTTGATAACGTTGATGCGCCAAACGTTGACGTTGATGGTCCGCTACAGATGCAAATCTCTCAGCTTGACTACAGCTCTTACGTAGGTGTTATCGGTGTTGCGCGCGTAACACGTGGTTCAGTCGTACCAAACCAGCAGGTTTGTGTTGTTGGTGCTGACGGTAAGAAACGTAACGGTAAAGTGGGCACAGTTCTAGGTTATCTAGGCCTTGAGCGTCACGATATCGAGAAAGCAACCGCTGGTGACATCATTGCTATCACTGGTCTTGGCGAGCTTAAGATCTCTGACACTATCTGTGATGTGAACAACCCAGATCCGTTAACTCCGCTATCTGTTGATGAACCAACAGTAACGATGACGTTCCAGGTAAACACCTCGCCGTTCGCAGGTAAAGAAGGTAAGTACGTAACTTCACGTAACATCCTTGAGCGTCTGCAGAAAGAATTGGTTCACAACGTAGCACTACGCGTTGAAGAAACTGAAGACCCAGATAAATTCCGCGTATCAGGCCGTGGTGAACTTCACCTGTCTATCCTGATCGAAAACATGCGTCGTGAAGGTTTCGAGCTAGCAGTATCTCGTCCAGAAGTAATTCTGAAAGAAGAAGACGGCAAGCTAATGGAACCGTTTGAAACAGTAACTATCGACGTGATGGAAGAGCATCAGGGCGGTATCATGGAAAACATCGGCCTACGTAAAGGCGAGATGACTGACATGGCACCCGATGGTAAAGGCCGTGTTCGCATGGACTTCATGATGCCTTCTCGTGGCCTTATTGGCTTCCAGACTGAGTTTATGACCCTGACTTCAGGTTCAGGTCTGCTTTACCATACTTTTGATCATTACGGTGAGCACAAAGGCGGTACTATCGGCCAGCGTAACAACGGCGTATTGATTTCAAACGCAACAGGTAAAGCACTGACTTACGCACTGTTTAACCTACAAGAGCGTGGTCGTCTATTTGCTGAGCATGCAGATGAAGTATACGAAGGTCAGATCGTTGGTATTCACAACCGTTCTAACGACCTAACTGTAAACTGTCTGAAAGGTAAGCAGCTAACAAACGTTCGTGCTTCTGGTACTGATGAAGCTCAAACACTTTCTCCTGCAATTAAGTACACCCTTGAGCAGGCACTAGAATTCATCGACAACGATGAGCTAGTAGAAGTAACACCTGAAAGCATTCGTATCCGTAAGAAACTTCTTACTGAAAACGATCGTAAGCGCGCAGGTCGTTCAGTAAAATAAATAACGTTGTGATCCAGCGTTAATCAATCCCCCCATCGGTGCTACCATGGGGGGATTGTTGTATCTGGCCCCTACAAAAAATAAAAAGAAGAATTTATGCAGCCTATTATCATTACCGGCGGCCCCGGCGCGGGTAAGACCTCGTTAGTTGAGGCGTTGACCCAGCGAGGATATATGACATTTGCGGAGGTCTCTCGTACCCTGATCCGTGATCAGTCAGCACAGGAAAACGGGATCTTGCCCTGGACGGATCTCCCCCGCTTTGCTGCGCTATGCCTGGATATGATGAGTCTCCAGCGTGAGCAAGCTGGACGTGGCACGATGCCGGCATTTGTCGATCGAGCAATTGGGGATATTTGTGCTTATTTGTCCCTTGGTGGCCATCAAGTTACAGCGGATTATCTTGATGCTGCGAAAGGGTATTATCCGACCGTATTTTTCTGTGCGCCGAACCGTGAAATCTATGTTCAGGATGAGGAGCGGCCACATACTTTTGAAGACGCCGAGCAAATTCATCAGCAGCTGTTAGCGACCTATCAAGGACTGGGGTATCAAACTATTGAGGTGCCATGGCTGGTGCTGGAAGCACGCACCAATTGGCTCCTCGCCCACCTGAAGCAGGCGGGCGCGGTATAGATTGACGGGCTAAGCTTTTTTGAGCTGAGAGATAAACTTGTCTGATTCCGCAATGGCGGCTTCCATATCGGAAATTGCGCGTGAAATATCACGTTGCAGGCTATGGAATTCACCTTGCAAAGACCCAATCGCAGCGGCATTGAGGTTATGCTTGAGGTAGAGGGTATTATCTCGCAGCGTATTGAGTACCGGGGTCATTTTGCTTTCTGCTTTGATCATAGCGCGGAGCATACGTTGGTAAGAGGCTTTGGTGCTGGTGAGTTTGCGTTCGCTGTCGCGACGCAGGGTCGCACTGGAGTACAGTGCGAGCTCATCTTGCCATTCATCAAACAGGGCATCGGCGACATCTTCGATAGCGGCAATGCGTTCGCTAACCTTTTCTGCAGCGTCGCTGCTGGCTTGATATTGGTCGTTAATTTGATTATAAGCGGCTTCGAGATCACCTCCATCAAACTGGTTGAGTGCTTTGAGTGCATCCAGTGCACTCGTGAATTGTTGTTGCGCATCTTGCTGTGCTTCATTGGCGTCTTCAACGCGATCAACCATTATGTCGCGCTTATAAACGCCAACCTTTTCCATGGCTGAATAGTAAGCACTCTGGCAGCCAGTGAGGGTGGTCAAGCTGAGTAAAATAGCGAGCAGATAAGGCATAATGATCTCCAATTGTTCTAGAATTTTTTCTATAAACTTGAATTTTAGAAGTGAATACAAGCAAATAATGACATGACTATGGCTGACAAAAAGATAACAGGCAAGCGCCAGTGGCGGCAGGGGGTACAGACTGTGATAGCGTATAGTAGTTATCTGTATCATCGAATTGGCCATGATCGGCTAACAGTGACTGCTGGTTCAATGGCTTATGTTACGTTGCTCTCACTGGTACCGTTGATCACGGTGGTGTTAGCGGCGCTGTCTGCTTTTCCGGTTTTTTCCGGGCTGGGAACGCTGTTGCAGGATTTTGTAATAGAGAATTTTGTCCCCGCAGCAGGTGACGTGGTTCGCACCTACCTCAATGAATTTGTTGCCAATGCGGGCAAGATGACGGCAGTCGGGATTGGCGCGCTGTTTGTGGTTGCGATGATGCTGATCTCGTCGATCGATCAAGCATTAAACTATATTTGGCGGGCGCATGAAAAACGCCGTCCGGTCATTTCCTTTTCGATTTACTGGATGGTATTAACGTTAGGGCCTATTTTGATGGGGTCAAGCATTGCCGTCAGCTCCTATTTGGGCTCGCTGAACTTATTGGACAGTGAGGCGGTGAATGGCATGTTGCAGCGTAGTTTGCGCTGGCTACCCGTTTTGATGTCGAGCAGTGCCTTTCTTGGGCTTTATATGTTAGTACCCAATACCAAGGTGCGTTTTAATCATGCGTTGATCGGTGCAGTAACAGCCAGCGTGCTGTTTGAGCTGAGTAAGAAAGGGTTTGCGCTTTATATCGCCAATTTCCCGTCGTACCAGATGATTTATGGTGCTTTGGCTGTTGTGCCGATCCTCTTTGTTTGGGTCTACCTGTGTTGGTGTATCGTGTTGATTGGGGCAGAAATTACCGCTAGTTTGGGAGAACGGGCTCATTGGCATCCTGATTGTAAGGCGACACAGGCGACGGTGCCGACGGTCGCCGAATTAAATGACATCACTAAAAATAAAGGTAATGAAACATGATTGCGCTTATTCAACGCGTAAGTGAGGCGAGTGTGACGGTCGATGGCCAGATCACAGGCACTATCGGCAAAGGGCTGCTGGTTCTACTTGGGGTCGAGAAAGGGGATGATGACGCTAAGGCAAAGCGCTTGCGTGATAAAGTACTGGGCTATCGGGTGTTTGAGGATGACGCTGGTAAGATGAACCTCAATGTGCAGCAGGCAGGAGGGAGTGTATTGGTGGTGTCGCAATTTACCTTGGCGGCTGATACCAATAGCGGCATGCGCCCGAGTTTTTCGGCGCGAGGCGCGGCCCCAGCAGATGCCGAGCGGCTGTATGATTATTTTGTTGAGTGCTGCCGAGACACTGCGATTAAGACGGAAACCGGGATTTTTGCTGCAGATATGAAAGTCGCATTACTGAATGATGGTCCGGTGACATTTTGGTTGCAGGTATAACGACGGCGTGAGGACGGATGTCCTCAGGATAGTAAGAGAGGGATTTCATGTTTCGACTGATCACACCAAAGACGGCAGACGAGCTGGCCCGTTATTACGACTTTCGTTGGCGGATGCTCCGTGAACCTTGGCATATGCCGGTAGGCTCGGAGCGGGATGCCTACGATGACATGAGTTGTCACCGGATGATAGTGAGTGACAGTGATGACACCATTGCGATTGGCCGGTTGTATATGACCCCCGATAATGATGGCCAGATCCGCTATATGGCCGTGCATCCTGCGCATCGTCACCAAGGTATGGGGGCGATTGTATTGATGGCATTGGAATCGTTAGCCCGGCAGGATGGTGCGAAGCGGCTGGTCTGTAATGCCAGAGAAGATGCAATACCGTTTTATTTACGTGGTGGCTTTACCAGTCAGGGAGAGCTGAGTGAAGAAAAAGGACCGGTACGGCACCAGCAGATGCTCAAGCATTTGGATCCACTGAATGAGGTCGTACGTCATCCGGAATGGTGTCAGCAGTTACAGGCATTATGGCAGGCACAGATCCCTATTAGCGAAAAAATGGGGATAAAAATTAGTCAGTACACCGGGTATCGATTCGAGGTCAGCGCGCTGATCAATGCCAACCTCAACCCGAGCGAGAGTATGTTCGCTGGCAGTATTTTTACCATGGCGACATTGGCAGGGTGGGGCTTTATCTGGATGTTACTGAAAGAACGTAAGCTAGGAGCGGAGATAGTTCTGGCTGATAGTCATATCCGTTATCTGTCTCCGGTAAAAGAACGGCCACGGGCTATAGTGACCGTTGAGGATCTGCAAGGTGATGTGGAACGCCTAGCCAAACACCGTAAGGGACGGGCGGTAGTGAAGGTACATGTTTTTAGTGGTGAGACGCTGGCCGCCAGCTTCAATGGTACTTATATGCTTTATCCTTCGCAGGATGATACGGATAGCGTCTGATGTTCTACATGCCAGTGTCGTTGCAGGCGCTGGCAATCCCGTGTTGCATCCACGCTAATCTGTTGCTCGTCGGGGACGGCTAAGTCCCACTTTCCTTTTACAACCGCCGTTAGATCGGCATGTGTTAAGGAGAACGGAGCTAGCTGAATCCGCCCACGGTCACTGTGAATCATCAATGGTGACAGATCAACGCGCTGCGACAGACTTGCGGTGTTTGATAGAGGAGGCTGATTGCCCTCCTGTTTTTGTTGAACGCCTTCCTGCTCTGAATCTGCGTCCATGGCCCATTGCTGCCACAGGGTGGCGACAGGTGTGGTGAGAGAGGTATCACGGAAGGTGACGGATACTGTCCCATCTAGGCTGTAGGCTAAACTGGTTTGATGTTGGCCAAGCCCACTGGCATGGGCGCTGAGGTCCATTTTCCCTGTGACAGGCAGAGGCAGATCCAGCCATTGGCTAAAAATACGGGTTGGCAGGCTGTCACCTTCAGCAGTGACTGACCAAGGTATGCCATCCGCACCAAGATCCAATCTCCCCTGAGCGTCGAGTAAACCGTCTTTGAATGGGATTATCGCCTGCGATATCTGCCAATGCCCCTGATTGGCCTGCATTTGAATCAGTGGCTCAATCAGATCGATGGTGTTCAGACTGGCTAAGTAGGCACTGGTTGTCAGTGATCCTTGCCATAACCCTGGTTTGCCACCTTGCATGATGATCAGATCATGGCCGCTGACATTAAGCCCTGAGATCTGCCATGGCCAACTTTTTTTAGCCGCTGTCAGTTGCGTGTAGCCGATATCAAGGTTGTTGATGGTGACCTGTTTCAGGTGGTCGACGGCTGGTGGGTATGGTATCTCCGCATTGTCTGACTGCAGCCACTTAACGCCATTGATGGCCAGGTTATCAATTAACAGGCTATCAGGTGTGAGAGTTCCATCGGTACGCCAGTAACCTTCTAGCGCCTTAATCGATGCACCATTAATCTTTATCTGCTGCGGAGTGAATGCCAGATCGAACAGAGGGTCATTAAAGGCGGTGTGGTGCCAGATCCCACTATCTGCATTGAACGATAGCCAGGCCTTGGTTTGCTGAAAAGCGGACTGGGGCCAGTGCCAGTTTTCTAATGACAGGCTGGCATGGTTCAGGCTTGCAGTGGGCAGTTCAATACTGCTGTTGAGGATATCGAGCTGGCTGACAGTGGCACTAAAGCCGGTGTGTTCGAGTTGCTTGAGTGTATCGAGCACAGGTGCCAGCATGTCATCAGATTGCAGCTTCAGTCCGGCAAGAGTGAGCTGGTGAAGGGTGAGATGGCGCTCGTTAGTATTGTATTCCAATTGACCATTGAGGCTCGCTTGCTGCCATTTGGCAGAGAGGCCGTATAACGTCCAGTGGTCACGATGATGCTCACCATCGAGCAATACCGTTTTGAACGGTAGCTGTTGCCAGTTTAAGCTATCGGCTGTGAGTCGAAAGTCACCGTCAAATTGCTGCCAGAATGGGCGTGGGTCAGTTGGCTGAAAATGCCAGTTATCCAATTCTATTTTGCCATTATTCAAGCTAAGGCTTGCGAGGTTTACTGTCAGGTTTCGGAGTGCTAATCGTTGACTGCGTATTTCAGGCAGTGAAAAGGGCGAGACTTGTGTATTGGTTAAACTCGGTTTATCAATAAGAATCGTATCGAATTGCCAGTGTCTTTGGATGAGGCTTACTGGGTTAAGCCATAGGATCAGTTGCTGGGCCGTCAGTGGTGGCTGTCCTTCCGCGACAGAAAGAGCGGGGTGTGTAATCGTCAACTGCCAGGGGGTATCGATGTGGTAATCAATACGATCGGCTGCGAGCGAATAAGGACTGAACCCGTTGATGATTTGCAGTGCGATTGGTGTGGCATAGTGGGTATGCATCAGCGTCAGGGTCATGCTGACCCCAAGAGCTAACAATACCAACAGGGTAGCCATTATTTTCCCAAACAGGCGCATGCATTCTCCTGACACAGAATAGTGATGATGCGGTTATTAGGCGATAAAACCTTACATGCTGCAAGGCTCTGCTCGCTATTTTGCGCGGGCCCAATAAAAAGGCCCCTCGAGTGAGGGGCCAGATCGTTTGTTAGCTTATGTCTTAGTCTAGCTGTGGGCCAGCTGTAACCAGAGAGGCACCTTCGCTTGTATCCGTGTACTTGTCGAAGTTGTTGATAAAGCGCTCAGCCAAATCTTTCGCCTTGCTTTCCCACTGAAGTGGATCAGTATACGTATCACGTGGGTCCAGAATTTCTGGATGCACTCTTGGTAGTGATGTTGGGACTTCAAGGTTAAAGATAGGAACGATTTTGGTTTCTGCTTTATCTATTGAACCATCAAGGATCGCATCGATAATGCCACGGGTATCTTGAATAGAGATACGCTTGCCTGAACCGTTCCAGCCAGTGTTAACCAAGTAAGCTTCTGCGCCAGCCGCTTCCATACGCTTAACCAGTACTTCGGCGTACTTGGTTGGGTGTAGAGTCAGGAACGCATTACCGAAACACGCAGAGAATGTTGGCGTTGGTTCGGTGATACCACGCTCAGTACCAGCCAGTTTGGCCGTAAAGCCTGACAAGAAGTGGTATTTGGTTTGCTCAGGCGTCAGCTTCGATACCGGAGGAAGAACCCCGAACGCATCGGCAGACAGGAAGATAACCTTGTTGGCATGGCCACCCTTTGATACCGGCTTAACGATATTCTCGATGTGATAGATTGGGTAAGAAACTCGGGTGTTTTCTGTCTTTGAGTTATCGTCAAAGTCAATAGAGCCATCGCTGCGTACAGTGACGTTCTCAAGCAGCGCATCACGACGGATAGCATTATAGATATCAGGCTCTGCTTCTTTGGACAGGTTAATGGTTTTGGCGTAGCAACCACCTTCAAAGTTAAAGACACCGTTGTCATCCCAACCGTGCTCATCATCACCGATCAATGCACGTTTAGGGTCGGTGGATAGGGTTGTCTTGCCAGTGCCAGATAGGCCGAAGAATACGGCAACGTCACCTTCTTTACCCATGTTAGCTGAGCAGTGCATTGATGCAATGCCTTGTAGCGGAAGGAAGTAGTTCATCATTGCGAACATACCTTTCTTCATTTCGCCGCCGTACCAAGTACCGCCGATCAGTTGCATTTTTTCTGTTAGGTTGAAAACGGTGAAGTTTTCAGAGTTCATGCCGTGTGCTTCCCAGTTCGGGTTAGTACACTTGGCGCCATTCATGACCACAAAGTCAGGTTCAAAAGAGGTAAGCTCTTCTTCTGTCGGACGAATGAACATGTTTTTGACAAAGTGAGCCTGCCAAGCAACTTCCGTGATCACTCGGATACACAAGCGTGTATCTGGGTTAGTACCACAGTAGCCATCGATGACAAACAGGCGCTTGCCAGACAATTGGTTGGTAACTAGAGCTTTCAGATCGTTCCACGCTTCTTGACCAATGCTCTTATTATCATTTTTGCCTTGGTCAGCCCACCACATGGTGTTTTCAGTAGTGTCATCTTTGACGATGAACTTATCTTTTGGCGAACGGCCGGTAAAAATACCGGTGTCGACAGAAACGGCACCTAGCTCGGTAACGATACCTTTTTCGTATCCTTCCAGGCCAGGTTTGGTTTCTTCTTCGAACAGAACCTCATAACTTGGGTTACGCACGATTTCTGTAACATTGCTGATACCGTACTGAGATAGATCCATATTTATTGCAACCTTTTTTTCGACGTTCATAACGGTCATAGGTGCTCCTTGGGTAAGATGATGTTCAACTGTTAACCATGCTAGCAACCCTAAAGGGGTAATTCAGGGATGTTTATCAAAAAACAATCATTAAAAAGTTAAGTTAAAGTAAAATATTGAGCATATTCTGGGTTTTAAGTTTATCGCGATGTAAATCATTTGCGCTAGGTATAATGATTAATATTTCTACTTAAAAAAGCGGGGATTGGTGTGTTACTGAGTTACGATTGCTGGCGGGAATATGAAGGATCATGTTATTTAGGAATAAAAAAGCCAGACAGAGTCTGGCTTTTGTAATTATCTTTCAGGCTTAATTAGAGCCAATAATTAATGCAACTGATCGCTGTCGTTTTTAGCCGCGTTTTCGAATAATGCCGCCACATCAACACTGTCAAAATCATAGCTACTGCCACAATAGTCGCAATGTAGGGCAATTTTGCCTTCTTCTGCAACAATGTGTTCCACTTCGCTGCGGTCGAGCGAGCAAATTGCCGAGGCGCTGCGCTCACGGGAGCAGCCACACTGGAAGGTGACGTTCTGAGGATCGAACAGTTTTACCGTCTCTTGGTGGTAAAGGCGGTATAGCACGTCTTCAGCAGCTAGGCCGAACAGTTCTTCGTCTTTTACTGTATTGGTTAGCTGCTCAAGGTGGTCAAAGTCACTGTCATGGCCTTTGTCGTCTGGCAGGATCTGCAGCAACATACCTGCCGCTTTGGCTTCGCCGTTAAATTCACCGGTACGTAGCCAGATACGGGTCTTGAGCTGCTCTGATTGGGCGAAGTAGCCTTCTAGACATGCTGCTAGGCTATCACCTTCAAGGCCAACAACACCTTGGTAGCGCTCACCTTTCGTCGGGGTGATAGTGATCACCATGTGGCCTTTACCCATCAAATCATGGATTGAGCCAGACGTTGGTACATCACCTTCCCAGCGTGCTACACCACGTAGTTTCTGATCATTGTCGCCATTAATCACCGCCAGTTTCACCGGACCATCGCCTTGCAGTTGAACGGTGATTGAGCCAGAAAACTTGAGGGTTGCGGTCAGCAAACTAGTCGCAACCAGTAATTCACCCAGTAGTGATTGCACGGGAGCAGGGTATTCCTTGCTGGAAATAATTTGTTGATAGGTATCGCTGAGCTGAACCAGTTCACCACGTACGGATACACCGTCAAACAGGTAACGGTATAGACTGTCATTTGTCATTAGCTTGTTTTCTCCAGCATCTGTTTGGAATGACCAATTTTGAGCGAGGCTGCCAGTATAATGAAACTATCTGGCATTCTTGTTACCTAATGGTCTGAATTGGAATTACTCTTAAACTTAATTATATCGCGTCGTTGTTTTTTATCTGGACGCTTATCAGGGCTAGGGCTGTCATACGCATTGAGTTTACGCATTTTGGCGTGTTCTTCTCGCTGCTGGATACTGGCTGTCGTTTCTTGATACAGAGCCTGAGCTTCAGGTGCCCCGCGACGAGTCGCAGACAGTTGTTCAATAATGACAGTTTTTTCTTCATTACCCTGACGTAATCGAATTTCAGCACCGAGTTCGACCATTTTACTGGGTTTGGAACGCTGACCGTTATAATGCACCTTGCCACCGTCCACCATGGTGCGGGCAATCGAGCGGGTTTTATAAAAACGCGCGGCCCATAACCATTTATCGAGACGGACCTGAAGGTGGTCAGGATGGGGTGTTTGTTGGCCCACAATCTGCTCCTTACCCAAAAGGGCGCTAAAAGTACCATATTGCCCACATGGCGTCAGCAGGCGGTTAAGTGTAATAAATGGTGATATGAGCGCGGGATTTCAACAACAAACTGGGATTAAATCACATAATATAGCTAGTCTCTTGATAGTAGATGTAATTTTTTCCGTGATCTCTTTGGGTAATCTGTGATCATTTATGAATTTAACGATGCCGTTTGTGCTTGAGAACGGTATCCTGTGAGGTTCTGGCATTATTGCCGATTTTTTTATTCCGCAGGACGATGGACTTTTCATGGTAGCAGCAAATTGGTTAGGCGCTCTGCAGTCGAAGCGTTGGTTCTCCATTCCTTCACTGACACGTTTCCTGACAGGGCTTATGGTTATTACACTGGCCTGGATTTTAGGACGTTTGGTATGGCTGGCATTGCAGCCTGCTGTGGCGCCAACTCACTGGCAGCCTTCTCCTGTGACGGTAATGGCCTCTTCTCAGGAGCGTTCTGAGGTCGCTGATATCTTGGCGATGAATTTGTTTGGGCGTTATCAAGAAAATGCACCAGTGGCTGAAGTGAAACAGCCTGTGAAGCAGGATGCGCCACAAACGCGCCTCAGTCTCACCTTGGTCGGACTGGTTGCCAGCTCTAACCCACAGACGGCATTAGCGGTGATCACCCACCGCGGTAAACAAAACACCTATGGGCTTCATGAAGCGATTGATGGTACTCGAGCCACGTTACAGGCTGTCTATGTTGATCGCGTGATTATTCGTAATAGTGGGCGTGATGAAACGCTGATGCTTGATGGGGTGGAGTTCAATAAAACGTTAACCACACCAGCACCACAGACGCGAGCGTCGGCGCCAGTTAAACAAAACAAACAAGATACTAGTGCCGATCTTGGGCGTATCAAGCAGGAAATCCTCGATAAACCACAAACGCTGTTTAGCTATATTCGGTTATCTCAAGTCAAACGTGATGGTGAATTGGCTGGTTATCGAGTAAATCCAGGTAAAGATCGGGCACTGTTTGATGCTGTCGGTCTTCAGGCCAATGATTTGGCGGTAAGCCTTAATGGTAACGATCTGACCGATGCGACAGTGATGGCCAAGTTGTGGACTGAGTTATCCAGTGCCACCGATTTTACCCTGACCGTCGAGCGTGATGGTCAGCTACATGATATTTATATTGAGCTGCAGTAGCGGTTTAAGACGAACATGCGATAGCGCAGGAGTTTTTTGTGAAAAAATGGATGGGTAAAAGTGCCCTCTGGTTATTAAGTAGCTTGATGTGCAGTTCAGCATTAGCGAGTGAGTTTAGTGCCAGTTTCAAAGGAACCGATATTCAAGAGTTCATCAATATCGTTGGCCGTAATCTGGAGAAAACGATCATTGTCGATCCGGCAGTGCGTGGCCAGGTTAACGTCCGGAGCTATGATCTGCTCAATGACGAACAGTACTACCAGTTTTTCCTCAACGTGCTTGAAGTGTATGGTTTTGCTGTGGTTGAGATGGACAACGGCGTGCTCAAAGTGGTGCGAGATAAAGATGCCAAAATTTCAGCTATTCCTGTGGTAGGTGATGGTAATCAAGCTAAGGGTGATGAAGTTGTCACCCGAGTGATTACCGTACGTAATGTCTCAGTACGTGAACTTTCTCCGTTGTTACGCCAGCTCAATGATAATGCCGGTGCGGGTAACGTGGTGCATTATGATCCAGCCAATATCATTATGATCACCGGGCGGGCTGCTACCGTAAACCGACTCGCGGAAATTATCGAACGGGTTGACCGGGCCGGTGATAAAGAAATTGATGTGATCGAGCTGCGAAATGCTTCGGCTGCTGAAATGGTCCGTATCGTTGATGCCTTGAATAAAACCGCTGATGCGAAATCAACGCCGCCATTCCTGCAGCCCAAATTGGTTGCTGATGATCGGACTAACTCTGTGTTGCTCTCGGGTGACCCACAAGTGCGAAATCGCTTGAAGCGTCTTATTCATCAGTTGGACAAAGAAATGGCCTCATCGGGTAATAACCGGGTGGTCTACCTGAAATATGCCAATGCAGAAGATTTGGTCGATGTCCTAAAAGGGGTATCTGATAACCTTCAGGCGGAAAAGCAGGGTAGCGCGAAAAGCTCAGCGAATAAGAGTGAGGTGATGATATCCGCCCATGACGATACTAATGCCCTGATCTTGACTGCGCCGCCGGATATTATGCGTGCGCTGGAAAATATTATTGCCCAGTTGGATATTCGTCGTGCTCAGGTATTGATTGAGGCGATGATTGTTGAACTGTCTGAAGGTGACGGGATTAACCTTGGCGTGCAGTGGGGCAGTGCAGACACTGGCGGCGTAGTGCAGTTTGGTAACTCTGGTGTACCGATTGGCCAGTATGCTATTGGCCTAAAAGAAGCGGAGGAAGTCAAAGGTACTACCGTGACGGATTCTAACGGTAACATTACAGTGAATCCAGACAAGCAAGGTGACTTCAGTACCCTCGCTAGCGTACTCGGCGGGGTGAATGGTGCCGCGCTGGGTATCGTGATGGGGGACTGGACCATGCTGGTCAATGCCGTGGCTTCCGATCGTCATTCCAACATTCTGTCATCACCGAGTATTACGGTGATGGATAATGGTGAAGCATCGTTCATTGTCGGTGAGGAAGTGCCAGTTGTTACCGGCTCCACTTCAAGCTCGAGCAATGATAACCCGTTCCAGACCGTTGAGCGTAAGGAAGTGGGTATCAAGCTGAACGTGACCCCGCAGATCAACGAAGGGGATTCGGTACAGCTGAAAATTGAGCAGGAAGTTTCTAACGTACTGGGTGCTGATGGCGCCGTGGATGTGCGGTTCTCTAAGCGTCAGTTGACCACATCGGTACTGGTGCAGGATGGTCAGATGATCGCGCTGGGCGGCTTGATCCAAGATCAGGTCAATGAGAGTGAGCAGAAAATTCCGATTTTGGGGGATATTCCGGTATTGGGCCATCTGTTCAAGTCGACCAATACCACCAAGAGCAAGACTAACCTGATGGTCTTTATCAAGCCGACGATTATTCGCGATGGCGTTACTGCTGATGGGATCACTCAGCGTAAATATAACTACATTCGTGCTGAGCAGTTGTATCGTGCTGATCAAGGCCTGCGTCTGATGCCAAATACGGATGTTCCGGTATTGCCAAAATACGGAGACGATATTGCGCTACCACCTGAAGTGCGCGCCTTTATTGCTCAGTTGGAGGACAACCAGTAATGGCTGATGTGAGTCCGCAACTGGCAATGCCGTTGCCGCTACGGCTGCCATTTTCTTTTGCCAAGCGCCACCGGGTTGTGCTTGAAACCGTGGAGCAGGACGCGGTTCTGTTCTACAGCGGTAGCCTAACGGCCGCCGTGTTAGCCGAGATCCGTCGGGTCTCAGGTTACAGTTTTGTGCCGCATGAATTGGATGATAAGGCGTTTGAACTGAAACTGACAGAGGCCTATCAGCGAGACTCATCAGAAGCGCGTCAGTTAATGGAAGATCTTGGCTCTGACAGTGATGACTTTTTTTCATTGGCCGAAGAGCTGCCGCAAACGGAAGATTTGCTGGAGTCGGAAGATGATGCTCCGATCATTAAACTGATCAACGCCATGTTAGCGGAAGCCATTAAGGAAGCCGCATCGGATATTCATATTGAGACCTTTGAGAAAGTTTTGTCGATCCGTTTTCGAGTTGATGGCGTTTTGCGAGAAGTATTGCAACCGAGCCGGAAATTGGCCCCGCTGCTGGTTTCTCGTATTAAAGTCATGGCGCGGCTGGATATTGCCGAGAAGCGTGTTCCTCAGGATGGACGCATCTCGCTGCGAATTGGTGGTCGAGCGGTTGACGTGCGGGTTTCCACCATGCCGTCATCGCACGGTGAGCGGGTGGTACTGCGTTTGCTGGATAAAAATGCCACCCGATTGGATCTCCACAGTTTAGGGATGACTGCGGCCAATCATGCTAATTTCCGTCGTCTCATCGAGCGCCCTCACGGTATCATTCTGGTGACTGGCCCGACAGGCTCGGGGAAATCGACCACGTTGTACGCAGGGTTGCAGGAGCTTAATGGTAAAGAGCGCAATATTCTGACGGTTGAAGACCCAATTGAATTTGATATAGATGGTATCGGTCAGACTCAGGTGAATACGAAGGTCGATATGACCTTTGCCCGAGGTCTGCGTGCTATTTTGCGTCAGGATCCCGATGTGGTGATGATTGGTGAGATCCGTGATCAGGAAACCGCCTCGATAGCGGTTCAAGCCTCTCTGACCGGCCACATGGTGCTTTCTACATTACACACCAATACCGCGATTGGTGCGGTGACCCGTATTCGCGATATGGGGGTTGAGCCATTCTTGATTTCATCTTCTCTGCTTGGGGTGTTGGCACAACGCTTGGTCAGAACCTTGTGTAAAACGTGTCGACAGCCGTATGACGCAGACATTGAGCAGAAGAAACTGTTTGGATTAACACCGTCAGAACCATTGACCCTTTATCATGCTAATGGCTGTGAAGCCTGTAATAACAAAGGTTACCGTGGTCGAACAGGTATTCATGAACTCTTGATTATTGATGAGCAGGTGCAGGAGCTGATCCACGCGGAAGCGGGTGAGATGGCGATTGAAAAAGCCATTCGGGATCATACACCCAGTATCCGAGATGATGGTTTGGATAAGGTAAAGGCCGGTATTACGACCCTGGAGGAAGTAATGCGGGTGACCAGAGAGGGTTGATAAATGGCGGCGTTTGAATATAAGGCGCTTGATGCTAAAGGGCGCCACAAAAAAGGGGTGCTCGAAGGTGATACAGCCCGTCAGGTGCGTCAGCAACTGCGTGAGCAGGGACTGATCCCGGTCGAGGTGGCCGCGACCTATGAACGAGAAAAAAAGAAAGCCAGCGGAGGTTTCCAGTTACGGCGAGGGATCAGTACCAATGAGCTCGCACTGATCACCCGCCAGTTGGCGACCTTAGTGCAAGCATCGATGCCGCTTGAAGAATGTATCAAAGCGGTCGCTGAGCAGAGTGAGAAGCCACGGCTGAAAAATATGTTGCTGGCCGTACGCTCACGGGTGGTTGAAGGTTACACCTTGTCGGACAGTATGGCGGAGTATCCGCATATTTTTGATCAATTATTCCGAGCGATGGTGGCTGCCGGGGAAAAATCGGGTCATTTAGATACGGTGCTCAACCGCTTGGCCGATTACACTGAAAACCGTCAGCAGATGCGTAGCAAGCTGCAACAGGCAATGATCTATCCGACCATGCTGACGCTGGTCGCAGTATCAGTGGTTGCGTTCCTGTTGGCGACCGTGGTGCCGAAAATCGTCGATCAGTTTGTCCAGATGGGACAAGGGCTACCTGCCATTACCGAGGTCTTGCTGGCTGCCAGTGATTTTGTACAAAACTGGGGGCTGGTGGTTGTACTGCTGGGGGTGTCGTTGATCATCTTGCTGAAAACGGCCCTGAAACGGCCGGATTTTCGTCTCAAGTGGGATCGTCGGATGATGAAGTTACCCGTGATTGGCAAGGTGGTCAGAGGATTAAATACCTCCCGTTTTGCCCGGACACTCTCGATTTGTACCTCCAGTGCGATTCCGCTGCTTGAGGGGATGAAAGTGGCATCGGATGTGATGACTAACACCTGGGTGAATAAGCAGATCCGTGAAGCGTCAGATAAAGTCCGTGAAGGATCGAGTCTGCGGGTGTCACTGGAGCAAACCAAGCTGTTTCCGCCAATGATGCTGCATATGATCGCTAGTGGTGAGCGCAGTGGTGAATTAGAGCAGATGCTGACCCGTGCGGCAGATAACCAGGATCGGGATTTTGAATCTCTGGTGAATATGGCATTGGGGGTGTTTGAACCGTTATTGATTGTTGCGATGGCAGGCATCGTGATGTTTATTGTTATTGCTACCCTTATGCCGATCATTGAATTGAACAACATGGTCGGAATGTAATTTTTTGGAGGTCTTTTTAATGCAACGCAAACAACGCGGCTTTACGCTATTGGAAGTTATGGTCGTGATCGTCATCCTTGGCGTCTTGGCCAGTTTGGTCGTTCCAAACCTGTTAGGTAACAAGGAAAAAGCAGATCAGCAAAAAGTGGTGACGGATATCAGTGCTTTAGAACAGTCGCTAATGATGTATAAGCTGGATAACAGTGTTTATCCAACGACTGATCAGGGGTTAGAGGGCTTAGTGAGCAAGCCATCAGCCAGCCCTGAACCTCGTAACTATCGTGATGGCGGCTATATTATGCGCTTACCTAAAGATCCATGGGGTTATGAATACAATTACATCATGCCGGGTGAGCATGGTGATGTGGATATTTTCAGTTTAGGTGCTGATGGTCAGGAAGGTGGTGACGGGGTGAATACCGATATTGGTAACTGGAACATGCTGGACTACAAATAACTGATGATGAGCAAGCGTGCAGCGGGATTTACCCTGATTGAAATATTGCTGGTGCTGGTGTTATTAGCATCCAGTGCCGTGGTGGTGATCATGACCTTGCCTGAAAGCAAGGACGATACGGTCAGGGAGGAAGCTGCGCGCTTTCATCATCTGGTTCAGCTGTTGGGCGAAGATGCCCTTCTTAACGGGACCGATTATGGGATCCGAGTAGAGCGTAACCGTTACCAGTTTCTTCAGCTAACCAGTCAAGACTGGCAGCCGCTTAAAGAGTCGCGTTTTTTCACTGAGGTCGAGATGCCAGATGCTATCCACCTTGAAGTGGAGATCGGCAGTTATTCTTGGCAAGACAAAGATCGTTTGTTTAAGCCCGGCTCGCTGTTTGATGAAGACTTGTTTGCTGAACACACTGATAAAGACAAAATCAAGCCGCCGCAGGTGGTTGTGATGGCCAGTGGGGAATATACCCCATTTACCCTTGAATTTGAGGTCGATGGCGAGAATGAATTCTGGCGGGTACAGGCTGATGAGCTTGGGCAACTGTTTTTATTACCGCCGGGAGAGACCATTGAGAGTCTGAAAGAGAAGGAACAGCCGTGAAACGATATCCATGTCAGCAGCGTGGTATGACGCTGCTCGAGGTGTTGGTCGCGTTAGCTGTCTTTGCTGTGGCCGCTCTTAGTGTAATAAATGCGGTTAATCAGCATATTAATACGTTAAGTTACCTGGAAGAGAAAACCTTTGCAGCCATGGTGGCGGATAATGAACTGGCCAAGGTTCGTTTATCCGGTGAGATCCCGACCTCGGTCAAGCGCGGTAAATCAGAACTGGCAGGCCGAGAGTGGTACTGGTCAATAAAAAGCACCAAAACGGCTGACGGTTACCTCCGCGCCTTAGATGTTACCGTTACAACAGATGAAGCCCGAAAAAAATCGGTCGTTACGCTGAGAACCTATGTTGAGAACTAAGTCTTTTTATCTCGGTGCCGCTTATCGCCGAAGGAAGCCCCTGCAGTCCGGTTTTACTTTGCTGGAAGTATTGGTGGCGATTGCGGTGTTTGCCTCGCTTAGCATGTCGGCCTATCAGGTGTTGAATGGCGTGCAGCGCAGTGATGCCCAATCCCGCGAGCATAATGCCCGATTACAGGAAATTCAGCAGGCGTTGGTGATGATGGATAGTGATTTCCGTCAGATAGTGGCGCGGAAAGTTCGTAATCAGGGTGAAGCACCAAGTGATAAGATTTTGCAAAGTAGTGAGTACTTATTGGATTCATCCAGCTATGGCATTATTTTCCCTCGTCTTGGTTGGCAGAACCCGCAGCAAATGTTTCCTCGTGGTGAGGTCGTGAAGGTCGGTTACCGAGTCGTGGACGATACGCTTGAGCGGGTATGGTTTCGTTATCCGGATACTGTCGTCGGCAGTGAAGCACTGGTTCGTCCCATCTTGAGTGGGGTTGAGAAGGTATCTTTTCGCTTTTACAGCGATAAAAAATGGTCAGATGGCTGGAATAAGAAAGCCGCGTTACCACAAGGGGTGAGCGTTCAGCTGACTTTGAAAGACTTCGGAGAGATAGAGCGCGTTTATATGTTGCCGATATCCCCTCTCAATGCTGAGGGCGAAGAGTCATGACCCGCATGAAACAGCAACGTGGAGTAGCGTTGATTGTCGTGTTGCTGCTAGTGGCGATGATGACGATACTGGCGGCACAGATGAGTGAACGGTTGCACATCAATTTTTATCGGGTGGAGAGCCAGCTCCAGAATCAGCAGGCGTATTGGTTTGCATTGGGTATGGAAGAGCTGGGCAAAGTGGCGGTACAGCAAGGCATTGATGACAGTGATACTGTCAATCTTAGCCAGGCCTGGGCCACTCAAGGTCAGCGCTATCCGCTGGACGGTGGTGAGGCCATTGGTGATATTGTTGATCGTCAGGCCTGTTTTAATATCAATGCTCTGTTGGGCGTTAAGCCTATGACAGATCGGAGCAATAAGCCGTATTTAGTTAAGGCTCTGCAGGCCACTTTAGAAGAAGTGGGTGTTGAAAGTTATGATGCTGAAGTGGTGGCAGACTCCAGTTGGGAATATGTTGATCCGGAAGAGGCGGTCATCGCCCCCTTCGGCGCGGGTGATAGTACCTATGAAGGGTTCCGTCCGCCGTATCTTCCTCCGCGAGATATGATGGCTGACATCAGTGAGTTTCGAGCCATTAACGGTGTCTCTGCTGATATTTATAAAAAAGCAATGCCAGTACTGTGCGCTATCCCGACGAATACTTTGGTTGTGAATGTGAACACCATTAATGAGCCGCAGGCTGCCGTCCTGGTCGGTTTATTTACACCGCAGTTGTCTTTGTCAGATGCTCAGGCTTTGATCAAGGAACGGCCTTATGATGGTTGGGCAAGTGTGGATGATTTTTTTGCCGAATCACAGTTAGTTGCGATGGATGCCGAGGTGAAAAAACAGGTTAAAGAGCATCTGGCGGTGACCAGTGACTATTTTCAATTAGACACCGAAATTTTGGTGGATAGATCCCGGGTTCGGCTAGTGGCCTTGCTCAAGCGAGATAGTGAAGACAAGGTGACGGTCGTCCGTCGCCGTTATGGAGGAATTAGTGAGCGAATTTCTGACAATCAGGCTAAATAGCCGTGCTGATCAGCCGGTGCAATGGCTTGTCTGGTCGCCACAACAACAAGAAGTGATCGCATCGGGTCAGCTGCAAGATATCAGCCAGCTTGAGGAGATTGCCGACTATGCCGCTCAGCGAGCAGTGTATGCATTGGTCCCGGCCAGTGATGTGCTGATGACTCAAGTGGCGATTCCTGCGGGTAGCAGCCGTCAGTTAGCGACAGTACTGCCTTTTTTGCTCGAAGAAGAGCTGGCACAGGATGTTGATAACTTACATGTGCATTTACTCCAGAAAACGGGTGATATAGCTCACGTTGCCATTATTGAGCACCGTAAGGTCGAGGGGTGGTTGTTAGCGTTGACAAATGCAGGGATAGACGTGAAGGCTTTGGTGCCAGATTGCTTGTGTCTCCCGCTGTTTGATCCGGGTTACTCAGCAGCAGAAATTGACGGGCAATGGCTGATTCGGCAGTCGGAGGTACAAGGCGTTGGCGCGGAGCTCGCTTGGCTTGGCACTTGGCTGGCATTGCAGCAAGCACCGACGGTCGCAGATGATATTGATGATGATACAGACCGTTCGGATGACGCGGAACAGGCTCAACAACAGGCGGCGCCGGAACTGGTGATCCACCACTACACCCCAGCCCCTGCAGGCATGCCAGGGCAGTGGAAGGCAGAAACGCCAGAATTGGTAATGCAGTTACTGGCGCAAGGGGTGACCAGTAACAAAGTGAACTTGTTATCGGGTGTTTATAAAGCACAGCCTGCCTGGCGAAAGCACTTAAAACCATGGCGTAAGGTTGCGATTGCCGCTGGATTGCTGTTGACGACGGTGGTGGTTGAACATGTCGTTTCAGTGCAGGCTATGGACAAACAGGCGTCGGTTTATAAAGCGGAAAGCGAACGCATATTCCGTCAGGTTCTGCCCCAGTTTAAGCGTGTACCATCACAGAGTTACCTGAAACGTCAGATGAACAGTGAAATGACGCGTTTGGGGGGCGGAAGTGGTAATGGTGGTTTATTGCCGTGGCTGGCACAGTTACAACCAATGTTATCCCAAGTCCCACAGTTAACAGTGCAGAACGTAAAGTATGATCAGAATCGAGAGGAAATACGATTTCAGGCTGTGGCCGCTGAATTCCAGCACTTTGAGCAGTTACGAACGTTGCTGATTGACCAATTTACGGTAGAGCAAGGGCAGTTAAATCGGGATGGCAATCAAGTAAGCGGCGCTATCGTGCTAAGGAGAAAATCATGAAGGCCTGGTGGATAGGGTTGAATTCACGTGAACAGCGACTGGTATTGGTCGGGGGAATTTCCCTGCTGATTGCTGGGCTGTATTGGGGAATTTGGCAACCTTTGGCCCATTCGGCTGATAATGCTGAGCGCCGTTTGCAGAGTGAACGCCAGTTGCTGGGTTGGGTTACCACCAAAGCCGATGAGATCACGGCATTGCGTGGTACGACGGGATCGACGGGTTCTGTGAGTGATAAAGGCCTAAACCAAGTGATCAATGAAACGACCCGTCGGTTTCGTATTGAGTTGATCCGGATGCAACCCCGTAGTGAGGCCGTACAGGTGTGGGTTAAACCCCTGCCGTTCAATACCTTGATCAATTGGTTGGCGTTTTTGCGTGATGAACATGGAATTGATGCGCAGTTTCTGGATATATCAAAAACAGATCAGGCTGGCATGGTTGAAGTTAACCGCTTGCAGTTGGGGCGGGGGTGAGTGTGAAGTATAAATTGTTATTGGGCACCTCATTTGGTGTTGTGCTGGCAGGGAGCTTAGTGGCCCATATTCCGGCGAGTTGGTTATGGCAACACGCACCCGCTGTGCGTGGGTTAGAGGTGTCGGGGATCCATGGTACCCCTTGGCAGGGAGCGGCAAGTCAGGTTCGTTGGCAAGGTAAAAATTTTGGCCGTCTACAGTGGGATATGAACCTTTGGTCATTGTTCACAGGGAAAATTCAGCTGGATGTGCGTTTTGGTAAGGGGGGCGATATGGGGCTTTCCGGACGTGGTGGGATAGGTTATCGCAGCTCGGGGCCGTTTGCCGAAAATTTATTGCTCTCTATGCCAGCCAAAGAGGCCTTGAGATTTGCGCCAATGGCATTGCCTATTACGGTTGCCGGTAACCTAGAGCTGACGTTACGCAGCTATCAGTTTGCTCAGCCATATTGTGAACAACTTGATGGGGCGTTAGCCTGGACCGCCGGGCAGGTATCCTCGCCGCTAGGCGGATTGAAGCCGGGGCCGGTGATTGCAGATTTATCGTGTGACCAAGGCAAGGTACTGGCAACCGTTGATCAGTCTTCGGCGGACGTATCAAGTGAATGGCAGGCCACATTGGCACCGGGTAATTCCTATACTTTAGCTGGTTGGTTTAAGCCCGGTGCCGAGTTTCCGGCGCAATTAGCTCAGCAGCTTAAGTGGTTAGGCAGTCCGGACCCGAAAGGGCAATATAAAATCAATTATAGCGGCCGCTTATAAAGTGCTTTATTTCACCTGCCTATTACCATTTAATAGAGCTTATTGTCTGGGTCATTACCCGTTGTAGTGACCCGTATTACGACAGGATATTGCATGGCTGCGGATAACAACAAACCTAAAATTTTGGCAACCGAAGTGGTTGCTCAGTCTCAATTGTTTCAAATCGAGTCCGTTGATTTACGTTTTTCCAATGGTATTGAGCGAACCTATGAACGGATGAAACCGTCTGGCCGCCATGCGGTGCTGATTGTGCCAGTAACGGCAGAAGGGGATCTTTTACTGATCCGCGAATACTCGGTTGGCACTGAACGTTATGAATTGGGATTTCCTAAAGGCTTGGTAGATGAAGGGGAATCAGCCGCTGAGGCCGCAAACCGAGAGCTGAAAGAAGAAATTGGGTTTGGCGCTCAAACATTACGACCATTGAAAGAAGTGGTTTTGGCCCCTTCATATTTTTCCAGTCGGATGACGTTGTTTTTGGCTCAAGACCTGTATGCAGAGCAACTTGAAGGCGATGAGCCTGAGCCATTAGAGGTTGTTCGCTGGCCTCTCAATCAAGCTGAAGAACTGCTTACTCATCTTGATTTTGCCGAAGCAAGAAGCATTGCTGCCTTGTTTCTCGCCCTTCAACAGCTGTCACAATAGGAGCGGAGATGGATTTATCGAGTCTATTACCCAAGGTTATTGATATCGCACGTGAATCTGGGCAGGTGATTTTAGATATTTATCAGCGAGGCCAGTTTGAAAAGCACATTAAACAAGATAATACACCTGTCACCAGTGCAGATTTAGCCGCACATAAGCTGGTTGTTACTCGTTTGTCTGCGTTGACGCCAGATATCCCGGTACTTTCTGAAGAAGATGCAGAGATCCCCTTGTCAGAGCGGAGAGGTTGGTCGCGTTACTGGCTGGTGGATCCGCTTGATGGTACACAGGAGTTTATTGCGGGCAGTGGTGATTTTGCCACGATTATCGCCTTGGTCGATAACCATAAACCAATAATGGGTGTCGTCTATGCGCCAGTTTCAGGTGTTGCTTATTATGCTTATCAAGGTAAAGGCGCCTGGAAAACCACCCCAGAAGGCGAGTCAGTCCGAATATCAACTCATAAATATGAACTACCAACCCAATCTCTCGCGGTCGCTATCAGCCGTCGGCAGGATATTGGGATGATCACCAACAGGCTGGATCCCGCTCTGAACTATGAGTTGGTTCCATTGGGATCCGCGGCCTTGAAATCTTGCTTAGTGGCGGAAGGTGTCGTTGATTGCTACTTGCGTTTGGGGCCTACTGGAGAATGGGATACGGCTGCTACTGAGTGTATTGTTGAAGAGGCGGGTGGACGGATTTTGAATACACATCTGTCACCGTTGTCTTATAACCAACGCGACACACTGGAAAATCCAAACTTCATCACTTTGGGTGATGAGTCATTGCCGTGGGCATCGATATTGACGCCAGATAACCGGCTTATCAGTATAAATTAACCATGTAAAAAACGGAGCTCGATGCTCCGTTTTTATTATTAATATTAAAATAGTCGATTTAGGCCATTGAGTGCAGCTACGCGGAAGGCTTCGGCCATCGTTGGGTAGTTAAACGTCGTATTGACAAAATAATTTATATTATTGCCTTCGCCTTTTTGCTCCATGATGGCTTGCCCGATATGAATGATCTCGGCAGCCCGCTCGCCAAAACAGTGGATACCGAGGATTTTCTTCGTTTCTCGATGAAATAGAATTTTTAGACTGCCGACCTCGGTGCCTGCAATTTGTGCTCGGGCCAGATGTTTGAACTGTGAGCGACCAACCTCATAGGGCACTTTCTCTGCCGTAAGTTCTTGCTCGGTTTTTCCGACAGAACTGATTTCGGGTATGGTGTAAATCCCGGTGGGTATATGGTCAATTAACTGGCCTTCTGCAGCACCATAGGCGATAGCCTGTGCGACAAAGCGGCCTTGATCATAGGCAGCGCTGGCGAGGCTAGGGTAGCCAATGACATCTCCAACAGTATACACGTGCTCAATGTCCGTTCGGTAATTTTGATTAACCTTGAGTTGCCCACGAGAATCTGGGTTGAGACCGACATTGTCCAGATGAAGCCGGTCGGTATTACCCGTTCGGCCATTAGCGTAGAGCAAGCAATCGGCACGCATTTTTTTACCTGACTGCAGATGTAAGATCACACCATCTTTCGTCCCTTCAATGTGCTCATAGGCTTCACCATTGCGGATCATTACCCCACTGTTCCAAAAGTGATAAGAGAGCGAGTCGGAAATTTCATTGTCGAGAAACTCTAAGAGTCGATCACGGGTATTGATAAGATCAACCTTGACTCCCAGCCCACGGAAGATAGACGCATACTCACTGCCAATAACGCCTGCTCCGTAGATTATGATATGGCGTGGGTCGTGTTTCAGTTGGAGGATGGAATCACTGTCGTAGATCCGAGCATGGTTGAAATCAACATTATTTGGCTGGTAAGGGCGAGAGCCCGTTGCAATCACAAACTGATCGGCACTGTAGTATTCAACGCTGCCATCGGGTTTCGTTACAGCAATAGTGTGGGAGCCCGTAAAACTGGCTTCACCGAAAATGATAGTGCACTGATTGCGATCGTAAAAGCCTTGACGCATTCGGGTTTGTTTGTTGATTACATCCTGAGCATGTCCAAGAATTTGGCTAAATGTGCTGTGTAAGGTGGCGTTGTTTTTGCCATAGAGGGGGTTCTGGTTGTATTCAATGATCCGGCTAACAGCATGGCGCAGGGCTTTGGATGGAATGGTTCCCCAATGGGTACAGCCGCCTCCAACACTTTCTTCTCGTTCGATGATGGCGACATTGAAACCGGCTTTGGTTAATCCCATTGCGGCGCCTTCACCACCAGGACCACTGCCAATAATAATGGCATCAAAATGTTGGGTAGTGGAATGTTTACTTGTGGTCATGCTTAACCCTTCTTATCATCTTTGCAACATTATCGTTTTGTTATATTAACTTTTTACAAAGGCAGGTAGAATCTATCTGCGGTCATATAGAGGGAAGGATCACGTTGTTGATGGCAATAACAGTTAAAAGTTGGAGGTCGTTGGTGCTTTTGCTGATGCTTGACGTTTGGTTAGAGTTTGTGAGCCAGTAGGTAAACTCAACGTTCAGGCTTTGATTCCGCACCAGCCAGCAATTACTATGTTTTGATGGCCGTGAAAAAGCGCGTATAGTGACAATAACCTTGACGCAAGATAATTCAAAGAGAAACAAAAAACCCATGGGTATCAGGGCTCAGCAGAAAGAAAAAACTCGCCGCTCACTGATTGATGCAGCATTTAACCAATTAAGTGCCGAACGCAGCTTTTCAAATCTTAGTTTGCGGGAAGTGGCCAGAGAAGCCGGGATTGCACCGACTTCATTTTACCGTCACTTCAAAGATATGGATGAGCTCGGTTTGACGATGGTGGATGAAGGCGGTTTGATTTTACGTCAGTTGATGCGTCAGGCTCGTCAGCGCATAGCCAAAGAAGGCAGCGTGATCCGCACCTCCGTTGAAACCTTTATGGAGTTTATAGATAGCAGTCCGAACGTGTTTCGGTTGTTGTTACGTGAACGTTCCGGAACATCGCCAGCATTCAGGGCGGCGGTGGCTCGTGAAATTCAGCATTTTGTGGCAGAGCTGACAGAGTATCTGGTCGCAAAAACAGGAGTCACCCATGAAGAAGCCTACACGCAGGCGGAGGCATCAGTAACCTTGGTGTTTAGCTCGGGTGCGGAGGCGCTAGACTTAGATAGTCATGCTCGTGGTGAGCATGCTGAAAGATTAATTATGCAATTGCGGATGATTGCAAAGGGTGCCTACTGGTACCGAAAAGAGCGTGAGCGTCGTGAGCTCAGGCTGAAACTCTAACTTCGTTATGTTGGTGAATGGATATGAACAAGGAACAAATTAAAGCTGAACGAAAAACTCTCGTATTATCATTGCTTGCCGGCCTGTGCGGTAATGCCACTTTAGCAGTGTTAACATCTGGTGCTGTTTCGTTTTCTATTTTCCCAGTGATTGCGTTTGCATTGGCGGCGTACTGCTTGTATCAAGAATACCTGAGTAAACCCATGGCAGATGGCACACCAGCTATCGCTTTTGCTTGTTTCTTGGTCGGTGCATTTGGTTATTCCGCATTTTTGCGCGCCGCCTTACCTGAAATGGGGTCAAACTTTTTACCGCTGATAATCTGCTTGGGATTACTCTTCTGGGTAGCTTATAAGCTGGGTATTATGTCACCAAAGGCTGATGCATAGGTTTAGCACCTAGCGGTTGTTATGCTATAAAAAAGGCGCCTGAGGCGCCTTTTTTGATCGTGATGAAATTATCGTCTTTCTAGCAGTACACCCGCTTCCATGTGATGGGTATAGGGGAATTGGTCAAACAGAGCAAAACGGGTGATATGGTGCGTTTCGTTTAAAATGGCCAGATTCTCTTTCAGAGTGTCCGGGTTGCATGAAATGTACATGATGCGGTCATAGCCTTGCACCATACGGCAAGTACCTTCGTCCATGCCGGATCGTGGTGGATCGACAAAGATTGTGTTGCAGTTGTAGCTCTGTAGATCGACATTTTGATCTTTCAGGCGGCGGAACTCACGACGGCCTTCCATTGCATCGGTAAAGTCTTCTGCTGACATCCTGATGATCTGGACATTGTCGATATTGTTAACGGCAATATTGTACTGTGCGGAGTCAACGGATGGTTTAGCCAGTTCAGTTGCGAGGACGCGCTCGAAGTTCTTGGCTAGCGCCAGAGAGAAGTTACCGTTACCACAGTAAAGTTCCAATAAGTCACCTTCGCTATCCTGCGTACAGTCAACGGCCCATTCCAACATTTTTGTCGCCACTTCACCATTTGGTTGAGTAAAGCTGTTTTCGACTTGCTTATACGTTAGAACTTGTTCGTTGACCTTCAGCTTTTCAATAACAAACTCTTGGTCCAAAACGATTTTTTGTTTACGAGCTCGACCGATGAAGTTCAGTTTGAAGCCTTCATCGTTCAGGCGCTGTTTTAGTGCTTTTGCTTCTGCAATCCACGCGTCATCAAGCTGGCGGTGGTATAGCATTGAGACCAGAATCTCACCGCTTAGCGTTGATAAGAAATCAACCTGAAACAGTTTGTGGCGAAGGGCTTTTACCGGTTTTAGCGCCTCAATCAGCAGTGGCATCATGTCATTGATTAACCGACTGGCTGCTGGGAACTGATCAACACGGTATTTTTCGTGGGTTTCCTGATTGAACATGATGTAGTACAGCTCATCACCTTCATGCCAGACGCGAAACTCAGCACGCATACGGTAGTGTTCGGCAGGAGAGGCAAACACCTCAAGCTCAGGGGTTTCAAAATCGGCAAAGATATTTTGAATACGCGCTGCTTTTTCATCTAGCTGTGTTTGGTACTCAGCTGGATTAATGTCGGTGGATGCCATAGTGGTTGCCTTAAGCTGCTCAAAATAAGAGCGCCGATTTTATTGTATTGTTGACTGATGTCCAGTGTTCAGCCAGAGAAAAATGTTGAAAGGGGCGATATTTTCTCATATATGGTAAATCTTACTAGACAATAACAAAGAGGATAATTAGCATGCGTCTTGCGCTGGTTTGCCTGAACTCAGGCTAGGGAACGCGGTGGAAATCCGCGACTGACGCGCAGCGGTGATAGAGAACGAAAGCACATGGACGTTAGTTCTAAACACTGCTTCTGTAGATGGTGCAATACCATTGATTGAAGTGGGAAGTTGTTGCCTAGGTGGTTGTTCAACCATGCTCTTAAGTCCGAAGACCGACCAGTGTACCGAGTAGAAAAGCTACTCAGTAATCGACGCGACTTAAGGTATCCATATAATGAAAAAAACGCTTTTAGCAGTGGCGTTGGCGCCGTTGTGCCTGCCCAATCTTGCTGCCGCCCAAATTTCAGCTGATGAAGTCATGGTCATCACCGCGAACCGATTCGAACAACCCCTCAAAGAGGTCATTGCACCTGTCTCCGTCGTGACCAAAGAAGATATTGATGCCATTCAAGCGAAGTCTCTGGCAGAAGTTTTGCGTCGCCTTCCTGGCATTCAAGTTGTATCTGGTGGTTATGGTCAGAACACGGAAGTGTATGTTCGAGGGACCTCTTCTAAGCATTTACTGGTCATGATTAATGGGGTACGAATTGGTAGTGCGACATTGGGTAGTGCCGATTTCAGCCAGATCCCGTTAACCGGGGTTGAGCGAATTGAATTTATTCGTGGCTCACGGGCTGCGCTATATGGTTCGGATGCCATTGGTGGTGTACTTAATATCATTACAGACTATCAGCCTGATGAGCAGCAGGCGCAAGTAACTGCTGGTGTTGGTAGTGATGGTTATACCCAGCTCAGTGGTTCAGTTGCTGGCGCACTAGGACAAAATAGTTGGGGAAAATTGGCGGTGAAAACAGAGCAGGCGGATGGTTTCTCCGCACGCCAGTTACCGTTTGAGCAGGATGATGACGGCTTTGACAGTCACAATGTGGTTGCAGAAGTCGGCACGGCCATTAATGAAAATTGGCAGCTGAGCTTGCAGGGTTACTACCATGATGGTAAGGCTGACTATGATGATGGCTATGGCGCTCTTGGCGCTTATACCGACAGTAGTTTGTATAATATAGCTGCGAAAATTGGGTATGTGCGTGATGACTTCATCAGTGCAGTGACGGTGGCGCACAATCAGGATAAAGCCCAAAATAATAGTCAGGGAGTGTCCGGCAGTGAAATTAAAACCGATCGCTTACTGGCCAATTGGCAGAATCACTACCAGTTTAATCAGCAACTGGGCTTGGGCGGTGGGCTTGAGTTTTATCGTGATTCAGTCTCTAACAGTACAACTGTTTATGAAGAAGATCAGCGCGATAACGCCGCAGCTTATATTAATACAGTCTATCGTGCGGGGGATGTACAATTAGAGGGTAGCCTGCGTACAGATGATAATGATAGTTACGGAACCAATACTACTTGGTTGGTTGCTGCTGCTTATTCATTTTTAGAGAGTTACCAATTATCAGCTAGCGCAGGTACTGGTTTTAAAGCACCAACCTTTAATGATTTCTATTGGCCGGACTCAGGTAATCCAGAACTTAAGCCTGAGGAGTCGACCAATTATGAGCTGTCACTCTCTGGTAGTCATACGTGGTTAGATTGGCGTATTACTGGCTATCGTAATGATGTTGATCAGTTGATTGCTTGGGCGCCAGTTGATAGCAGTGATCCGTTCAGTGACTGGTTGCCGATGAATGTCGAGGAAGCCCGTTTGCAAGGCCTAGAGCTGACAACGCATTTTAATACAGGTCCGTTATACCACGATGTTAGCTACGACTATCTGGATGCTGAAGATGCTAAGACTGGTAAGCAGTTGATCCGTCGAGCAAAGCATAGTGTAAAATGGAATGTCGCTTACTTGCTGGATCAATGGCAATTTGATATGAGTGCGCTTTATAAAGGCAAGAGTTATGAAGATAGCACCAATACAGAAACCTTGGATGCGTATGTGTTGGTTGATGTCGCGGCGAGCTATTTCTTGAATGACAATATTGTACTTCGAGGACGTATTGCTAACGTATTCGACGAAGCGTATACCTTAAGAGATACCTATAACGTTCAGGAGCGTAGTTACTACGCGACCGTCACGTATCAGTTCTAAACTTATCACTAAGCCACCTTCGGGTGGCTTTTTTGAAGGAATGTATGTCAGCGATAAAAACCGTAGTCAGTTGGTCTTCTGGTAAAGACGCAACACTGACATTGATCCGGCTACTCAACGATCCTAATTATGAGGTGGTTGGTTTATATACCACATATTTGGTCGATGAAGTGCCTTTTCAGGCAACGCCGATAGCGGTTGTTCGAGAGCAAGCTAGGTTGGTGGGTTTGCCATTAATTGAAATTGCATTGCCTACTGTTTTTCCGCCGAATGACATCTATCAGTCATTAGTGATCAATGGGCTGCGTCAAAGTGGGTTAAACATAGAGGCGGTTGCATTTGGCGATATGTTTTGTAATGGGATTGCTGAATATCGTCGTAGCTATATTGAACCCGCAGGCTGGCAATGTGTGTTCCCGCTGATGGGAGAGCACAGTCATAGTTTGGCCAGAGAAATTATCGATTGTGGGATCCGAACTTTGGTTGCTACGGTAGATACGAGTCAGCTTGATGGTCGTTATTGTGGCCAATGGTATAGTCATACCTTCATTGAATCGCTCCCAGCCGGCGTTGACCCATGCGGTGAAGACGGGGAATTTCATACTTTGGTGGTTCAAGCACCTTGCTTTAACGGCGAGTTAAAGCTATCCCTTACAGCTATTGATCAGCAGCCTCGCTTTCACTACCAGCGCTACACATTATATGAGAAATAATGCGGGAGATTTTTGGTGCTTACAGTGTTTAGCAGTATCATGAACTTTCTACATTAGCATTATTGATAGGTTAGATAGTGAAGCGGGTATTGATTTTTGATTCTGGTGTCGGTGGTTTGTCAGTATACCAAGAAATTTACGCTCAATTGCCCAAGGTTCAGTATATCTATGCCTTCGATGATGCTGCCTTTCCTTATGGCGAATTACCTGAATCTGAGCTTATAGCACGCACTCAGCATATTGTTTCCTTGTTGGTTGAACGGCATCAGGTGGATTTAGTTGTTATCGCCTGTAATACCGCCAGTACAGTGGTATTGCCAACATTACGGAGTATATTGACTATTCCAGTGGTTGGTGTTGTCCCTGCGATCAAACCTGCCGCTTTAGTCAGTCAGCGAAAAGTGATTGGTTTACTGGCCACTCCGGCGACGATTCAACGAGAATATACCAATGCCTTGATCAATCAATTTGCCAGTGATTGTGAAGTATTACGCATTGGTTCAACGCGGTTAGTTGAAATGGCTGAGCAGAAACTGAGAGGACATTCCGTTCCTATGGCTGAACTTGGTGACATTCTCAGACCTTGGCAAGATCAAGTGGATAGTATTGTACTGGGTTGTACTCATTTCCCATTGATTAGAGATGAGATTATTGCGGTATTTCAGGTGCCGATTCAGATTATCGATTCAGGTAAAGCGATTGCTAATAGAGTGAAAGCATTATTGGGTGACATTGCGGAAGAAGATGGTGAAAATGCACTGAATTATACATACAACAGTGCCACCGGAAGAGAATTGGTGGCACTGAATCGAAGTTTACAACAAATACATCTACAGGCGACTAGATCTCTGCATTATCCTCGCTCTTCGGATCGTTAGCCTCTCGAACCTTCAGCGTGCGTTGACCATATTCTTTGTTATTCAGTTGTTCGATAGCATTGTCAGCATCTTTACTGCTCATTACAACAAAACCAAACCCCCGTCTTTTTCCAGTGCGCTTGTCTTTCATTAGACGAACAGCAAACACTTCACCATGCTCAGCGAATAATTGATTAACTTCGTTTTCATTGGCACGGTAGGGCAGATTGCCGACATAGAGTGTCTTACTTGCCTGAGAGTTTTCTTCTTCTAGAGAGGTTGTTTTGGGAGTGGTAGGTATAAGCGGTAAAATAAAGGCAGTGCATAAAGCACCTAACGCAAAGGCTATGCCAGGAGGTAGAGGGAGGAAGCTAAAAACTATGCCTCCGGCAATGGCGACTGCGAGGACCGGTAATAAAGTTTGATTGGATAATTTCATATATAAAACTACATCGTCAGAAAATGGGTAAAAAGAAGGCGCTATTGGTTATTTTAACAACAGAATCACATTGATATTACTTTCATTGCCTTAGAATTGCTAGCAAGTGAATGTGACGTTCCTCTAATGTTGAATTTAGAGGCAGTTATCTCACATTAGCTGAAATAACCATCAGGTGATATTTTTTTTAAAAAAAACACTTGTCAGTGTGTTCTAAGTCTCTATAATGCCGCCTCACTGACACGGACAACGGCGCTAGCCGGTGACGTAAGTCAGTATTGTTCTTTAACAATTTGACCATGCAATCTGTGTGGGCACTCGTGAAATGATAGTCAACAAAAGAATTATCAATGAAACTGAGTGACCAAATCGAATCGTAAGATTCGGCACAGTCAATTCATTCATTACTTCGGTAATGAATATACAGTATTTCATTGAGCCGCTATTTATAGCAGCAAACACTTTTAATTGAAGAGTTTGATCATGGCTCAGATTGAACGCTGGCGGCAGGCCTAACACATGCAAGTCGAGCGGTAACAGAGAAGAAGCTTGCTTCTTTTGCTGACRAGCGGCGGACGGGTGAGTAATGCCTGGGAACATGCCTTGGTGTGGGGGATAACTATTGGAAACGATAGCTAATACCGCATAACGTCTACGGACCAAAGAGGGGGCTCTTCGGACCTCTCGCGCCAAGATTGGCCCAGGTGGGATTAGCTAGTAGGTGGGGTAAAGGCTCACCTAGGCGACGATCCCTAGCTGGTCTGAGAGGATGATCAGCCAC
>NZ_JAKJSL010000032.1:0-103913 GCF_050336815.1 Photobacterium nomapromontoriensis | reverse complement strand
GAGGTTCGAGGTTCGAGGTTCGAGGTTCGAGGTTCGAGGTTCGAGGTTCGAGGTTCGAGGTTCGAGGTTCGAGGTTCGAGGTTCGAGGTTCGGCAAGATGTTAAAACGGGATGCTGAAAAGCGCCCGTTTTTTATATCCTATCCTTTCGCTTTTACCCGTCCCTGCTCTTTCTCGATTCTGATCTTAAATCGCTCTTCCTCGTTCCTCAATCAGCTTTTCCAACACCACGTCATTGGCTTCAGGAAATGCGTAATCACGTAACTGGCTCAGCGCGACCCATTTGCCTGGCTGGCCTTCTTTGCCAAATGCCTCCCCCTCAAAGGCGGTCACCAAGAAGAAATCCAGCGTCAGGGCTTTCTCCGGATAATCGTGAGTAACGGCAATAAAATGCTCAAGCGCAGTGGCATCAATACCCACCTCTTCATGCAGTTCACGGATCACAGCTTGCTCGGCGGTTTCACCACATTCCACCTTTCCCCCAGCAAATTCCCAAAAACCGCCCTTATGCGCTTTGGCTGCACGCTGAGTAATAAACACCTTATCCTGTTCAGGATTCAAAATAATCCCGGCTGAAATCCAAATCTGTTTCTTTTCCACGTGGGTGCCTACTTCTGATTCTTATCTAGATGGCTATAACTACAAAAATTTTACCGCTTACGCAACAAAAGATGGCTAACAAAAAGGCCGCATCAGCGGCCTTTTTCTTCGTCACATGTAGATCAATTAGTTGATCTGACCATGACACTGTTTGTATTTCTTACCAGAGCCACACGGACACGGTTCATTGCGGCCAACTTTGCGCTCTTCACGCTGGTATGGTGCCGCTTCCGCATCGCTGCTTTCACTCTCGTCGGCGATCTGGCTGGCTGCATTCTGATGCTGGAACTGCTGACGGCGAGCTAGCTCTTCCGCCTGGCGGCGACGCTCTTCCTCAACACGCTCAACCTCTTCCTGCTGCTGTACGCGTACCTTGCTCAAAATCGCAATGACATCAGACTTCAAGCTTTCCAGCATACCTTCAAACAGCTCAAACGACTCGCGCTTATATTCCTGTTTCGGGTTCTTCTGAGCATAACCACGTAGATGAATACCCTGACGCAGGTGATCCATCGCCGCCAAGTGCTCTTTCCACAAGGTATCGAGGTTTTGTAGCATCACCGTCTTCTCAAAGTTACGTAGCACTTGCGCGCCAACCACTTCTTCTTTGTGACGGTAAACGTCTACCGCTTGCTGAACAATACGCTCACGCAGGGCTTCTTCGTAAAGCTTATCTTCACTGTCTAGCCACTCACGGATCGGTAAGTCCATGTCGAAATCGTTCTTCAAACGCTCTTCAAGGCCGGCAATATCCCACATTTCTTCCAGCGATTGCGGAGGAATATAGCCATCGATCATATCCTGAATCACATCTTCACGATTCTGCTCGATCATCTCACTGATGTCTTCTGCATTCATCAGCTCGTCACGCAGCTCATACACGACTTTACGCTGATCATTGGCAACATCATCGAATTCAAGTAGCTGCTTACGGATATCGAAGTTTCGGCCTTCAACTTTACGCTGAGCATTTTCAATCGCCTTGGTTACCCAAGGGTGCTCAATGGCTTCGCCTTCTTCCATTCCCAGCTTTTTCATCATGTTCGATACACGGTCAGAGGCAAAAATACGCATCAGACCATCTTCCATTGACAAGTAAAAGCGCGATGAACCAGCATCACCCTGACGACCTGAACGGCCGCGGAGCTGGTTATCAATACGGCGTGATTCATGGCGTTCAGTACCAATAATATGCAGACCACCGGAGACCAGTACCGCATCATGAGCCACTTGCCAATCAGCTTTAATGGCTGAGATTTGATCATCAGTTGGGTTATCCAGCTTCGCCACTTCGGTCTGCCATGAACCACCCAGCACGATATCTGTACCACGGCCCGCCATGTTCGTCGCGATTGTCACTGCACCGGGCGCACCCGCCTGAGCAACGATATCAGCTTCACGTTCATGGAACTTCGCATTCAGCACTTCATGCTTAATGCCTTGCTTCTTCAGCGCTTTAGACAATAGCTCTGATTTTTCAATTGAGACTGTACCAACCAAGACAGGCTGACCCGTTTCAACACGCTCTTTAATGTCTTCACTGATCGCCGCGAACTTTTCAAGCTCGGTCATGTATACCAAGTCACCCATATCATTACGGATCATTGGCTTATTGGTTGGCAGCACCACGGTTTCCAGGCCATAAATAGATTGGAATTCAAATGCCTCGGTGTCAGCCGTACCTGTCATGCCTGACAATTTGGTGTATAAACGGAAATAGTTCTGGAAAGTGATCGAAGCCAGAGTCTGATTCTCGTTCTGGATTTTCACCCCTTCTTTCGCTTCAACGGCTTGATGCAGACCTTCTGACCAACGGCGCCCTGGCATAGTACGACCCGTGTGTTCATCAACGATAACCACTTCGTCATCTTTGATGATGTAATCAACATCACGTTCAAACAGTACATGCGCACGCAAAGCGGCATTAACATGGTGTAGCAAACTGATATTAGCCGGAGAATATAAAGTATCCTCCTCTTCCATCATGCCGTTTTGCTTTAACAGTTCTTCGACATACTCCTGACCGTTTTCCGTCAGGTATGACTGCTTCGCCTTTTCGTCAACCGTATAATGGCCTTCACCACGGTATTCTTCACTGTCTTCCTGATCCTGTTTTACTAACTGTGGGATCAGGGCATTGATCTTGGTATACAGCTCAGAGCTATCTTCAGCAGGACCAGAGATGATCAGCGGGGTACGGGCTTCATCGATTAAGATGGAATCCACTTCATCGACCACGGCAAAGAAACGCTCGCGCTGGACACGATCTTCCGGACGGAATGCCATGTTATCGCGCAGATAATCAAAACCAAATTCATTGTTCGTACCGTACAGTACGTCAGCGGCATAGGCTTCTTTTTTCGCCTGTGGTGGCATGTTCGGTACGTTGACACCCACGGTCATGCCCAAGAATTCAAATAGCGGACGGTTAGTTTCAGCATCTCGCGACGCCAAATAGTCGTTCACGGTGACAATGTGGACACCTTTACCCGTCAAGGCATTCAGGTAGGCAGGTAGCGTTGCGGTCAGCGTTTTACCTTCACCAGTGCGCATTTCTGCAATCTGGCAGTTATTCAGCACCATACCACCCAGTAACTGGACATCGAAATGGCGCATGCCATAGACACGCTTTGATGCTTCACGGACAGTTGCAAAGGCTTCTGGCAATAATTGATCTAAGGTTTCACCTTGATCCAAACGCTCGCGGAATTCAACGGTTTTCGCTTTTAGCTCTTCGTCTAACAGACTGTCGAATTGAGGTTCAAGCTTGTTGATCTGGTCAACAATTTTGCGCATACGACGCAGTGTGCGGTCGTTACGGCTACCGATAACTTTGGTCAGTAGTTTTGATAACATGGCTTTGCCGTTTTCTCTTTGTTATTTCAGCTGCATAAATGGCTGAATTGCTTAATCTGAATTTTTCAACCGGGATCCTCCAAACTGAGCATACTGTCAGTATATGGATTTACTCATCCCTGTCCCGTCTAAATCAGCCACTTAATGTGACAACGGAAGCCGACCCGAAAAACTGTGGTTAATGATGATATTGTGGCCTAGAGTAGCCATTTCAAGGGGGAAATGAAAACAATACCAGAGTTTTACGGTTTGCCGACATCCAATCAGGGCCTACGGCACCTCTCACTGCCACCAGACACAAGCCTTAGCAACAGATCCCCCAAGCTTGTTATAATAAGCCATATTGAGAGTGTCGCCTATGGCAAATCCTCAACCTAGTTTACCATATTCGAAAAATTAGAACTTAGCCGTTACTTTTTGCCCGGGAATACCAAGCTATGCGTGACCACCGCCCACAAACTCCAGCCAGCCTGCTTGATGACAGCCAGATCAGCAATATTCAGCAACGGGCAATAGCCCTGAGCAAGCTTGATAAAGCCGTGAAGCAGCACCTTGCTTGTGCGGAGCATTGTCGAGTCAGCAACTATCGTCAAGGCGTTTTGATCATCGAAACCGCATCGGCGGCCTGGTCTATGCGCCTTAACTACGAACGCAATACGTTGATCAATAAGCTTCGAGAGAAATTATTACCCAACCTTGCGCGGATAGAAATTAAGGTAAATCCCAAGTTAGCCGCTATCGCAATCAAGCCGGAAGAGAAAACCCCCGATATTGTCCGCAAGCCCATCAGTGCTAAAGCGGCTGAGTACCTGTTGCATACGGCACAATATGCCCCAGATAAAATCAAATCCCGGCTAGAGCGTATCGCGGCATTGGCAGAGAAGAGGGGGAAATAGGTGCGAGGTGCGAGGTGCGAGGTGCGAGGTGCGAGGTGCGAGGTGCGAGGTGCGAAAAGATTATCGTCAGAGGTCATCCCGTCAATATAATTGATCGGGAAGAACAGACAAAAATGCCGGACTAAGCCCGGCATTTTTTAATTCTGTCTGTACAAGAGACTCAGGCGAGAACCATACCTGGCTGGGCAAAGGTTACAGGAACCTGTTGCTCATCGTCAAAGGTAGACCACTCGTAGGCTTCCTGATCGGCCAATACAGCGCGCAGCAACGTATTGTTCAATGCATGCCCTGATTTAAAGGCCACCATTTCGCCAATCACATTATGGCCACACATGTACAGGTCGCCAATCGCATCTAGAACCTTGTGAGTCACAAGCTCGTTATCGAATCGCAAGCCATCATCGTTCAAGATTTTGTAATCATCCAGAACGATAGCGTTATCAAAACTGCCGCCAAGACACAGGTTCTGCGACTGCAAGTATTCGATATCACGCATAAAGCCAAATGTACGCGCACGACTAATGTCTTTAACAAATGACTGACTGGAGAAATCTAACACCAAACGCTGTTGCTCTGAATCAATTGCCGGATGGTTAAAATCGATCGCAAAGTCTAAACGGAACCCGTTATACGGACGGAGTTCTGCCCACTTATCGCCATCTTCAACACGGACTGTTTTTTTAATCCGTAAGAAGCGCTTAGGCGCGTTCAACGTGTCTATGCCGGCTGACTGCAGCAAATAAATAAATGGGCTGGCGCTACCATCCATAATAGGAATTTCCGGCGCATCCACTTCGATAATAACATTATCGATACCCATACCAGCCAATGCTGCATTCAAGTGCTCAACAGTTGAGATACGTACCCCATCCTCGTTAACCAAGGCGGTACAAAGCATGGTATCACGCACTGAATCGGCATCTGCTGGAAAATCAACAGGTGGATTCAAATCAGTACGACGATAGATCACACCCGTATTTGCAGCAGCAGGACGAAGAATAAGCGTGACTTTACGACCAGAGTGAAGTCCCACCCCAATCGTCTGCACTATGCTTTTCAATGTTCGTTGTCTGATCATCTGCTTTTCTCAACTCATGTTTTGCCTAAATATCAGCCCAAGTTCTTGCCAAAAGTAAAAACTAGGGCGGATATCATATCACTTTGTGACCACTTTCCCAAATATTTTGCATTTATTAGTCAGCTTGCTTACGCAAAAATGCTGGAATATCAAGGTAATCATGATCAGCCTGAGGCTTAGCTTTCGCAGCCGTTGCACCCTGCTGACCAGCAGTATCTGCAACAGATCCTGACGGCGTTACTGTCGTCGTTTTGGTTTCTTCAACCATTGACGCTGCAACCGGCTTTTCCTGTGCGACGGCTTGAACTGGCTTAGATGATGTTACCAACGTAATGTCTGGCTTACTCTCTTTACCAATACCCGTTGCAACAACGGTTACGCGCAGTTCGTCGGTCATATCCGGATCAAGAGAAGTACCAATCACAACCGTAGCATTATCTGATGCAAAGGCCTTAACGGTATTACCCACGGTCTCAAATTCATCCAGACGCATGTCTAAACCAGCGGTAATGTTTACTAACACACCACGAGCACCAGCTAAGTCAATATCTTCAAGTAACGGACTCGAAATCGCCATTTCAGCGGCTTCTTCAGCACGGTCATCACCCGTAGCAACACCGCTACCCATCATCGCATGACCCATTTCTGACATCACGGTACGTACATCAGCAAAGTCGACGTTGATCATACCTGGACGGGTGATCAGCTCAGCAATGCCCTGTACCGCATTTTTCAAAACGTCATTGGCCTTGGCAAAGGCATCCAAAAGTGTGATACCACGGCCAAGTACTTTCAGCAGCTTCTCGTTAGGGATCGTGATCAGCGAGTCAACATGCTTAGACAGCTCTTCAATTCCCTGCTCAGCAAAAGCCATACGCTTTTTGCCTTCAAAGCTAAAAGGCTTAGTCACTACCGCTACGGTCAGAATACCAAGCTCTTTTGCCACTTCAGCAATGATTGGTGCAGCCCCCGTACCGGTACCGCCCCCCATACCTGCAGCAATGAAGATCATATCTGAGCCTTGCAGCTCAGCTTTAATCGCTTCACGATCTTCCAGTGCTGAGTCTCGCCCAACTTGTGGGTTAGCCCCTGCGCCCAGACCTTTGGTGATTGTGCCACCGATCTGGATCACTGTGCTTACACTACTCTTGCGAAGGGCTTGAGCATCTGTATTCACAGTAATAAACTCAACCCCTTCAATTGATTCACGTACCATGTGATCGACAGCATTACCGCCGCCGCCGCCAACGCCTATGACTTTAATTACCGCTTCGTCAGACATTTCCATCATCGGTTCAAACATGTGTTCTCTCCGTCCATCCTGTTTGCATCAGGTTTTAAAATTCTTTTTTTAACCAGCCACTGATTTTGGCAAATAACCCAGAAACCGAGCGTTTCGGCTCAATGTCACTGCCATCAAATGTCTGACTATCCTTTCCATAATGCAGTAATCCTACTGCCGTTGCATAATGCGGAAACTGGACATGTTCTGTCAGTCCAGTCACTTCCAAAGGCAACCCAACCCGAACCTGATTGCTAAACACACGCTCAGCGCATTCCACCAATCCTTCCATCTGAGCTGCACCACCGGTTAGGACAATACCTGCCGCCAACTGATGTTTTACACCCGCATTACGCAATTGTTCCTGTACTTCCATTAGCTTCTGATTCGCTAACCCTAGCAATTCGCTATACCGGGGTTCGATCACTTCTGCTAACGTCTGGCTCTGCAGGCTGCGAGACGGTCGACCGCCAACACTCGGTACATCGACCTTCGCGTCTTTACTCACTAACTCGCTTAATGCACAGCCATATTTAACTTTTATCTCTTCAGCATTCGCCAACGGTGTGCCAAATGCGTACGCTATATCGCTGGTGACAACATTACCCGCGTAAGGGATCACTGCAGCATGACGTAAGGCTCCGCCAGTCCAGACCGCAATATCCATGGTACCGCCACCAATATCGACCACACAGACACCGAGCTCTCGCTCATCCGGTGTTAGTACCGCATGACTTGCCGCCAAACCAGAGAAAATTAACTGATCGACCTTTAAATCACAGCGCTCGACTGCCTTGACAATATTGCGCGCCATGTCGTTATGACACGTTATTAGATGAACATTCGCCTCCATACGTACCCCTGATAAACCAACCGGGTTTTTAATTCCCTCTTGATAATCAATAGCAAATTCCTGAGGAATTACATGTAAAACTTTATGTTCATCACTAATTTTTACTGACTTCGCCGTATGAATAACATTATCGACATCATCTTGTGTAACTTCTTTGTCAGAGATGGGCACCATGCCTTCTTCTGTCTGGCAACGAATATGCTTACCTGACAGTGACAAAAAGACCGAGGAAATCTGGCAGTCAGCCATCAATTCAGCCTTATAGACCGCGCTCTGGACTGATTTAACAACGGATTCAAGATCATTGACTCCGCCTTTATCCATGCCACTCGATGGGCTACTGCCTTCACCAATGACGTTTACTTCGCCATTCGGTAGCACCTCTCCGACCAAAGCACAGACTTTAGACGTACCAATATCCAAGCCTACTATCAGTTTTTTATCTGCTGCTTTCGTCATTAGCGCACGCTCTTATTATTCTACCAAGCCAAATACGTTAGCGGTCAAACCGACACCGTATTGGGATTCGCTTTACGCTGGATCAGCGATCCAGCCAACAGCAGCTCCGGTATCATAGCGCAAGTCAATATACTCTATGTTTTTTCCTTGCTGCTCCAATTTTGGGGACAGACTAATAAAGCGGTCTAACCGCTCCATTCGCTCCTTGCGTCCCAACTCAAGCCTGATGCCGTTGTTCAACCAAAGGCGCCAAGCTCGCCGTTCATTTAATGCCAGTTTGGCAATATCAAAACCCGCATGTTGTAACCTAGGCTGCATTTCTCGCAAGGCATCTAACACTTCATGGCTTGACCCCTCGGGCCCAACCAAAGCAACCAATGGCTGCCCAGCCTGCTCAAGTGGTGCTCTGAAAACAACACCATCAGCATTGACTAAATAACGATCATTCCATGACGCCACCGGTTTTTGCTCCACCAGGTACACCTTCAAGGTATCTGGCCACTGTTTCCGCACAGCTGCACGAGCAACCCATGGCATCGCCTCTAGGGCATGCTGGATATCATCGACATCCTGAGTCATAAAACTGCCTAGCTGATCCAAACGTAAGATCCCAGCCCTTACATCGTCAGGCGCTAGATAGTGCAACTCACCCTGAATAACCAACTGAGACAAAGGTAATCGGTTAGCGTCTGTCATCCAGCCAATCGCGGCGGAAAATAACCAGATAATAAATCCGATTACAAACAGCAAAAATGCCAATCCGCCCCAATTTCCACGCGGTATAAATGGTGAGCGCGGTATTCTTTTTAGGATACCATCAGCCATAAATAGTTTAACTCTGATTAAATAGCCGATATTTACACGATAAAACAACCACCTGAGAGTCTCCTCTCATTATAAGGCGTATTTTACCGCGTAAAGTTGACAGATTATACCGAGCAACCCCCGGCTCTCCAACACCTGTCTCACTATTCCTTTCCGTTCCTGAGAGCAAAGTCTACGAAATCGTCGACTTTAGCTGAACATTTCTTACTGTATGCTAATCAAAGCTCAAAACACATGCAAAAAACGAGCCGATAGTGAGGTTTTATCCTGCAAATGTCAATTCATGCGCATATCGGCAATATTTAACTTCATATCAGCCAATTGACGAGAGATTTTGCCAACATCACCCGCCCCTTGTGTCAGAATTAAATCATCATTTTGTAGAATATTAGCTAAAACAGATGGCAATGCATCACTGCTGGGAACAAAAACCGGATCTATTTTGCCGCGGCCACGGATAGTGCGGCAAAGTGAGCGGCCATCGGCCCCCGCTATCGGCGCTTCTCCTGCCGCATACACATCTAACATAACGAGCACGTCAACCTGTTCAAGCACATTAGCAAAATCGTCATAAAGATCGCGCGTTCGGCTATAACGATGTGGCTGAAAGACCATGACTAATCGCTTCTCAGCCCAGCCGGCCCTTGCCGCCTGAATGGTGACATTCACTTCGCTAGGATGGTGGCCGTAGTCATCCACAAGCATAACGGTACCATTGCCTGTTTCAAACTCGCCAAGGTGGTCAAAACGGCGACCAGTTCCCTGAAATTCAGCCAAGGCGCGTACAATCGCATCGTCATCCACACCTTCTTCCGTCGCGACGGCCACTGCCGCGGTGGCATTCAGTGCATTATGCTTGCCTGGGATATTCAATTTAACTTTCAATGCCGGCTTACCCGCACGGAGTATTGAAAAATGCCCTTGTTGGCCTTGCTGATAATAATCAACAAGGCGTACATCTGCATCATCAGAGAAGCCATAGGTGATCACTTGTCGGCCAACTCTTGGAAGTAGCTCACGTATCACGGGATCATCAATGCACATTACAGCAAGCCCGTAAAATGGCAGGTTGTGCAGAAAATCGATAAACGTCTGTTTCAGAACTTCAAAATCACCGCCATAGGTATCCATATGATCAGCTTCAATATTCGTTACTACCGAAACCATCGGCTGCAAGTGTAAGAAAGAGGCATCACTTTCATCAGCTTCAGCAATCAAATAACGGCTTGAACCTAATCGGGCATTAGTACCCGCACTTTTCACTAACCCACCATTAACAAACGTTGGATCCAGGCCTGCTTCTGAATAGATCTGTGTCACCAATGCGGTCGTGGTTGTTTTACCATGAGTACCTGCAATCGCAATACCATGACGATAACGCATTAACTCTGCCAGCATTTCTGCCCGGCGAACCACCGGAATCCGCAGCTCACGCGCGGCAACCAATTCCGGATTTTCCTTATCAATGGCCGTCGAAACCACCACGACACTGGCTCCGGATACATTATCAGCCTGATGACCAAAATAGATTTCAGCACCTTTACTGCTCAAACGATCGGTTACAGCGTTAGGCGCAAGATCAGAACCACTGATCCGGTAGCCCTCATTCACCAACACTTCGGCAATGCCACTCATACCCGCACCACCAATACCGACAAAGTGAATACACTCTACCCGACGCATCTCTGGCACCATGGTTCTAATTTTTGCTAATTGCTGGGAATCCAGTTTACTCATCACGTTGTTTCGCCTTATTGCTTAGCCAGCGATGTGATCACGGCTGCCACTCGGCAGTCTGCATCAATAATCGCTGCATCCCGCGCCGCCAAGGCCATTGCCTGTAGCTTAGCACGGTCTAATTGGTCTAATTCGTCTGCCAGTCCCTGCGCGGTAAGCGCCGGCTGCTCTATCATCAGTGCTGCGCCACACTGTACCAAGTGGTCAGCATTGAGCGCTTGTTGGCGATCTTTGTGCATGAAAGGTACAAAAATCGCACCAAGGCCAGCAGCGGACAGTTCAGATACGGTCAGCGCGCCAGAGCGGCACACCACAATATCTGCCCACGCATAGGCTGCGGCCACGTCATCGATAAATTCAGTCACCTTATGGGGGGTGTCGCTAAGCTCAGCATAAGCTTGCTCGGTTTGCTCCTGCGCCCCCTTACCTGCTTGATGCCAAATTGTCACCTTCTCAGCCAGTAACCCTGCCACTTGCGGCATGGTCTGATTAAGAATACGGGCACCTTGACTCCCCCCCATGACAAGGATCCGAATAGGGCCTTGCCTATCTAAAAATCGTTCTGACGGGGACGGCAGTGCAATCACATCCTGACGCACCGGGTTTCCGACTACCTCTCGATGAGGAAAGGCACCAGGAAAAGCTTGTAAAACAGAGGCCGCGATCCGTGACAACCATTGGTTAGTTAACCCTGCCACCGCATTTTGCTCGTGCAGGATCACGGGGACCCCCGATAACCAAGCAGCTACACCACCCGGTCCACTGACATAGCCTCCCATACCTAACACGGCATCAGGCTGCCAAGCCTTAATGTATTTTCGCGCCTGCAAAATAGCACTCAGTATGGTAAATGGGGCGGCCAACAAACGAAGGAACCCCTGACCTCTAAGGCCTTTCACCTTAATAAAATCAATTTCGATGCCGTGCTTGGGCACCAACTCGGCTTCCATCCGATCGGCGGTCCCCAGCCAACGAATTTCCCACCCTTGCTGCTGGAGTTTTTTGGCCACGGCAAGGCCCGGAAATACATGACCTCCAGTGCCACCAGCCATCACCAATAACCGTTTATTCTTGTTCATTATCATTGTCTTCTATATCAGATTCTGGCGCATATCTCGCAGCGATTCGCTGCTCGAAGTCAATCCGGATCAATATGGCGACTGCGGTTGCCATAATAAATAAACTGGAACCACCATAGCTGATCAGTGGTAGTGTCAGACCTTTGGTCGGCACCATCCCGGCAGCCGCGCCAACATTGACCAAGGTCTGAAAAGAAAACCAGAAAGCAAACCCAAACGCCAAAAAACCACCAAACAACTGTTTGGTTTGCAAACATCGGCGACCAATCATCAACGCTTTGAAGACCAGGGCAAAAATCAGCAGCAGCACCACAATAACACCGGCTAAACCAAGCTCTTCGGCTAAAACAGCAAATACAAAGTCAGTATGGGCCTCAGGCAAATATTCAAGCTTCTGGATAGAGTTACCCAAGCCTTGACCCAACCACTCCCCGCGGCCAAACGCCATCAAAGACTGAGTTAGCTGATAACCACTACCAAATGGGTCCTCCCAAGGATCCAGGAATGAGGTCACGCGACGTAAACGGTACGGTTCAAAGACGATCAGAAAAAAAATGCCCACAAGGGCAGGCACTAAAATGATCGCAAAGCGCCACAGCTTCGCGCCGGCAATAAATAACATACCGACCGTGGTGACAAACATCACGACAAACGAACCCAGATCTGGCTGAGACAGCAGGAGCACCATTAAGATCCCCAGCACAGCAAGCGGCTTAATAAATCCGCGCCATTGATCCCGGACTTGCTGGTACTGACGAACTAAATAAGCAGATAAATAAATAAAGAGTGATAATTTAGCCACTTCTGCTGGCTGAAGGTTAAAAATCCCGAGCGGGATCCAGCGCGCAGCACCATTGACTGAGCGACCAATGACCAACACTATCGCGAGCAATACGATAGAGGTCAACAGCATTAACCAGCTGTAGCGTTGCCATTTTTCTAATGGGATCATTACCACAAAGCTGGCAATCACCAAGGCACACACTAGAAAGAAACCATGACGCAGGGCAAAATAAAACGGCATATCGGTCAAGCGAGTCGCGACAGGAACTGACGCCGAGGTCACCATGACCAACCCAGTGACCATCAATGCCAGAGCAATCCACACCAGTTGGCGATCATAAGCACTCTGCGCAGCCGGTTTGGTCAACCATTCATACAGAGAGACGAATCCCTCCTTCACGGTGCCAAACATCAATCAACCCTGCCAACGCAATATTGTAGTTGCTGTGCCTGCTCAACAAACGCATCACCACGCGCCATGAAATTAGCAAATTGATCTAAGCTGGCACAGGCAGGAGATAGCATCACCATATCTCCCGACTGAGCATTCGCGGCAGCCAGATTCATGGCATCAGCCATGGTTTCTACCGTTACTGCTGAGTCGGTTAAAGGCGCTAATAAATGCCCATCACGACCAAAACAATAAAGCTGTACATTCAACTTGGCGAGCAGCGGCTTCAGCGCTGAGAAGTCAGCCCCTTTACCATCACCGCCCACCAGAAGGTGCAGCCTGCCACTCAGAGCCAAACCATTAAGCGCAGCTTCGGTACTTGCCAGATTCGTTGCTTTAGAATCATTGACCCATTGCACGCCATTGTGATTGGCAACCAACTGACAACGGTGCGCTAAGCCGCTGTATCGGCGCAGTGCCCGACAGGCCGCTTGGCGGTCAATGCCGGCAGCATCAGCCAGCGCTAACGCCGCCAGACTATTGGCGATATTGTGGCGTCCAACAAGGGCAATTTCAGTAACAGGCATCAACGGCTGGCCATGAATGGCTAACCACTCCATACTATCCTGTTTGACGAGGCCATACTCACCCTGATCAAAACCAAAACTAGTCAGCGCACCATCAACGGCAGGCCGAGTCGCCAAGTCATCACGATTAAAGATGGCTAGCTCGGCATGGTGGAAAATTCGCATCTTGGCCTCACTGTAATCAGCCAGCCCTTGATAGCGATCCATATGATCTTCGGATAAATTAAGATATACCGCTGCCGTCAATGTCAACGATGCGGTGGTTTCCAATTGAAAGCTTGACAGTTCAAGAACATAAAGATCATGACCGTCACTAAGCATATCGAGTGCCGCAACACCGATATTGCCGCCGACACCAACATTGATCCCCGCCTCTTTGGCCATCTCACCGACTAAGCTGGTCACGGTACTCTTACCATTTGACCCTGTGATCGCGACCACTGGTTTATCCACCGCGCGGGCAAACAGCTCAATATCACCGACAATCTCAATCCCGGCCTCTGCAGCCTCAACCAGTTGCGGCGTTGCCAGTGCAACGCCCGGGCTCGCCACAATCAAATCAGCAGCCAATAACCACTCCATCTGCCAATCGCCGCTACATAATGCTACGTCAGCAGGAAGCTGTTCACGGCCTGGGGGCGCATCTCGGGTATCAATCACCTTGATGTCCAGCGCTTGTGGTAATCGGAGCAAATGATTAACGACCGACAGACCCGTCATACCCAGCCCAATTACCACTACCTTATTTACGCCATCCAAGCCTTTCATTTATCGTACCTTCAGTGTCGCTAAAGCAATCAGAACCAGCATCAGTGTAATGATCCAGAAACGCACGATCACCCGAGGCTCTGGCCAGCCTTTCAATTCATAGTGGTGATGGATCGGTGCCATCCGGAAGATCCGCTGGCCACGTAGCTTATATGAACCCACCTGCAAGATCACAGAGACGGTCTCCATCACAAATACACCGCCCATAATCACCAGTAGTAGCTCTTGACGAACTAGCACAGCTATCGTACCTAAAGCACCGCCCAGCGCCAGCGAGCCTACATCGCCCATAAATACTTGAGCCGGATAGGTGTTGAACCACAAAAAGCCCAAGCCGGCACCAACAATCGCAGTACAGACAACCACTAATTCACTGGCATCTTTGAGATAAGGAATATGCAGGTAATCGGCATAGTTGACATTGCCCGTTGCCCAGGCAATGAAAGCCATACCCGCAGCAACCATTACCGTCGGCATAATGGCAAGGCCATCAAGACCATCGGTTAAGTTCACCGCATTACTGGTGCCAACGATAACAAAGTAAGTAAAGACAATATAAAACACACCCAACTGTGGCATGACATCCTTAAAGAAAGGCACCACCAACTGAGTCGCAGCAGTATCATGGCCATGGGCATACAACGCAAACGCAACGCCTAATGCAATCACTGACTGCCAAAAATATTTCCAACGAGCAATAAGGCCATCGGTATTTTTACGGACCACCTTACGGTAGTCATCAACGAAGCCCACCACACCATAACCCAGCATGACGACAAGCACAGCCCAGACATACGGGTTGCTAAGATCCGCCCACAATAAAACGGTGATAGCAATCGCAGCGAGGATCATGATCCCGCCCATGGTCGGGGTACCACGCTTACTAAAATGAGATTCAGGCCCATCGTGGCGAACCACCTGACCTATTTGCAGCATCTGTAACCGGGCTATCAGACGCGGTCCCATCCATAACGAAATCATCAACGCCGTTAGGATGCTGATAATGGCGCGAAATGTCAGGTATTCAAACAGTCGAAAAAAAGGAAAACTCTGTTCGAGTAAATCGGCTAACCAGTAAATCATTATTTATGTTCCTGCAGTGCGGCAATCACATCTTCCATGCGGGAGCTACGCGCTCCTTTAGCCAGCACTGTCACTTGGGTGTTATCTTCATTAAGTAGTGGATCAAGCTGCTGTTTCAGCGTTTCAATCAAAGCTACTTTGTTATCAAAATGTCGACCGCCATTGAGCGCACTCACCACTTGGCTCGCTTTACCAACCGTCAGGATTTGATCCAATCCGCGACCACTTGCATGCTCGGCCACTTCACGGTGTAGTGCTGCGCTGTCATCGCCAAGCTCAGCCATGTCACCCAGCACCAGCCAACGTTGTCCGGCATAACCCGCCAGTAAGTCAATCGCCGCCTTTACCGATGCCACACTCGCGTTATAGGTATCATCGACCAGACGCAGATTGGCACGCGGTTCCGTCACATCCACGCGTCCTTTTACGTTAGCGACTGAACTCAGACCAGCCTGGATCTGCTCAGGGGTTGCACCCACTGCCGTCGCCATTGCTGCCGCAGCCAACGCATTAGCCACATTATGCCTTCCGGCCAATGTCAGGGAGACGGGGAATGTCGTCACAGGGGTACGCATTGTAAAACAAGCTCGGCCCAGACTGTTAATAATTATATCTTCAGCGGAAAAATCAGCCTGATCCTGCTCTGCCGAGAAGGTCACCACGCGGTGTTCAGCCAGCAACGGCTGCCAGTGGTCAATCGCATTGGAATCAAGATTGATGATCGCGGTCGCTTGCTGCCCATGCGCCGTCAAACCTTCAAAAATTTCCCCCTTGGCTTTTGCCACGCCATCAAGAGACCCAAAGCCTTCCAGGTGCGCAGCGGCCAAGTTATTGATCAATGCAACCTGCGGTTTAACCAACTTGGTAGTATAGGCAATTTCGTTCGGATGATTAGCCCCAAGTTCAACCACCGCGAAATCATGCTTTGGCTCAAGGCGCAGCAACGTCAGTGGCACCCCGATATCATTATTGAAGTTCCCTGCCGTCGCGAGTACCTTACCTTTCTGGGCGAGGATCGCAGCCACCATCTCTTTCACGGTGGTTTTACCACAGCTTCCCGTTAGTGCGAGGGTCTGCAGACCAAAATGCTGCTCGATCTCGGCTTTCAGCCACGCACCAAGTTGCCCCAATGCAGTGTGCGTATCAGCCACGATCAGCTGTGGTAAATCAATTGGTAAGCGCCGACTCACCAGCAGTGCCGCTGCACCGTTTTCATGTGCATTAAGACAAAAATCATGGGCATCGAAACGCTCGCCGATCAAAGCAATGAACAAGGTTTTTGCTTCAATCTGACGGGTATCGGTCGACACCGCACTGATCAGCACATCATCGCCCACTAACTCTGCGTCCAGTACCTCGGCCAGTAGTGATAGTTGAACATCAATCATGCGTGTCTCTCCAATAATGCCTGTACAGTCTCACGATCAGAGTAATGGATAGTCTGATCTGCAAGAATTTGATAGTCCTCGTGCCCTTTACCTGCGACTAAAATAATGTCATCTGCCTCGGCTTGAGTTAGTGCCCACTCACAAGCTTTAAACCGGTCATGGATCACCATCGTGTTGTCGAGGTTGATTAGGCCAGCTTGGATATCGGACATAATATTGGCTGGATTTTCACTGCGTGGGTTATCGTCTGTCAGGATCACCCGATCCGCCAATTGCTCGGCAATGCGTGCCATCATCGGCCGCTTACCACGGTCGCGATCTCCACCACAACCAAAAATACACCACAGTTTGGTACGACAATGAACACGCAGCGCTTGAAGTGCTTTTTCCAGCGCATCAGGGGTATGAGCATAATCAACAACCATCATTGCTTTGTCAGGTTGTTGAAAAACTTCCATTCGTCCTGTCACTGCTTTAAGCGATGGCGCGACGGCCAATAGCTGATTAAGCGATCGCCCCGTCACCAATAACGTTGCCAGTGACAGCAATAAATTCATGACATTGAAGGCGCCAACTAGCGGTGCACTAAACTGACCATGCCCCCAGCTGGAATCGAAGCACACCGTTACCCCTTCGGTGCTGTAGTCTACCGACTCCAGCCACAGTTTTTGCCCGGCATGGGCAACGACATGCGATTTATCCTGCGCCACCGCAACCGCATCAGGCAATGTCGCCAGCCACTCACGTCCGACAGGATCATCCGCATTAATGATTGCACTGCCGCAATGATGTTGCGTAAATAAGGTTTTCTTGGCATCGGCATAACTTGCCATATCACCGTGATAATCGAGGTGATCTCGGCTTAAGTTAGTAAAAATACTGGCCCTGAACTGTAAAGCCTTTACCCGACCTTGCACCAAACCATGAGACGAGACTTCCAGCGCGGCATAATTGGCACCTTGCTCAACCATGGCATCTAGAACCTGAGGGATTTCCAAGGCACTGCCTGTAGTATTGGCGGCGGGCTGGATATTACCCAGCAGGCCATTGCCAGTTGTCCCCATCACTCCGGCACGGTCTCCCAATAGCTGGGTCCACTGAGCTAACAACTGACTGATGGTTGTTTTACCGTTGGTGCCCGTGACAGCGACCAACTCCAGCGCTTCGTCAGGCGCACCATAAAACCGCTTGGCGATTGCCGACAATTGTGAACTGAGATCCGGTAGAAATAGTACCTTGCCTTCCATCTCAGCCTCTGTTGCCAGATAACACGTATCATCATCACTGTCGGCCAATACGAATGCGACACCAGCAGCCAATGCGGTAGAAATAAACCGTCGGCCATCAACAGTATGGCCCTTCACGGCCACAAACATCTCACCACCTTTTATCTGCCGACTGTCCAACGTCAATCCCGATACCGACAAAGCAGCAATCTCATCGGGCAACGTAATGCCATCAAGCCATGGCGAGAGCAACTCACCGATCTTATTCTTATGCTTACGTACCGGCATCAGTATTAGTCCCTGTCATTTACGAGATTCAATTGTTCTAGGGTTCCCGCATCAGGCGGGATATTCAAAATCTGCAGTGCGCTTTCCATCACATCAGAGAAAATAGGGGCTGCGATGGCACCACCGTAATATTTATCACCTTGTGGCTCATTCACTACCACGACCATCGCCAGGCGAGGGTTACTGATCGGTGCAATACCGGCAGTCATTGCGATGTATTCATCACTATATCCCCCTGCAACGGCTTTTTTGGCCGTACCTGTCTTAGCGCCGACCCGATAGCCCGGCACAGCAGCACGTTTTGCACTACCGCCTTTATGGGTCACCAACTCCAGCATATTAAGTAGCTTACGGGTTTTTTCCGCAGAGGCGACTTGACGGCCAGGCACGACAGCCTCCGTTTTTAGAATGGACAGCGGACGGCTGACCCCCATCGCACCCAGCGTGGCGTACGCACGCACTAGCTGAATCGGGGTCACCGATATGCCATAACCAAATGCTAGCGTGGCACGTTCAAAATCAGACCACCGATGGCGATTAGGAAAAAATCCCTGAGACTCTCCGATCAAGTTGATCCCTGACGCATCACCTAGGCCCACGCTGCTATACATACCCAGAACGGCATCAATCGGCATTGCCAGCGACAATTTACTGACCCCGATATTACTGGATTTTTCCAAAATTTTAGCCAGATTAGCTTTACCGACGCGAGACACGTCACGTACTCGGCTGCCGCCAATTTGCATGATGCCATTGCCGGTATCAATAATGGTATTTTCATCGGCTACCCCATTCTCCATCGCCGCCAAGACAACAAATGGCTTGATGGTCGAACCTGGCTCCATTGCATCGGTAATGGCGCGGTTACGCATCCGATAGCTCTGAAGCTGTTCACGATTATTAGGGTTATAAGAAGGGGCATTGACCATCGCCAGCACTTCACCAGTGCGGACATCGACCATCACAACAGAAGCGGATGCCGCCTGATAATCGGCGACGGCTTGTTTAACCGCTCGATAAGCAACCGCTTGAAGTCGTTGATCGATGCTAAGACTCAGAGGCTTACCCGGCTCACGCTTTTTCAGCGAAATATTTTCGACCACGCGGCCATAGCGATCTTTACGCACAGTGCGACGCCCCGGCTCGCCCGTGAGCCAGCCATCGTAGGTACGTTCAACACCTTCAAGGCCATGGCCATCAATACCAGTAACCCCGATTAAATGGGCACTCACTTCCCCAGAAGGGTAAAACCGGCGGGATTCATCTTTTAGACCAATGCCTGGTAGCTTAAGCTTGCTGACATACGCCGCCATGGCGGGACTAACCTGACGTTGTAAATAAATAAAACGACGCTTCTGGTTATCGGTTAAGCGCTCCAGTAATTTTTGTCGATCTAAACCCAATACATCTGCCAGTGCATACCAGCGTTCAGGCTGAACCAAACCACCGTGCTTAAATATTTGAACTGGATCGGCCCAGACCGCCTGCACCGGGACGCTGACAGCCAGTGGCTCACCGTTGCGATCTGAAATGATCCCGCGTGCTGACGGCATCGCCTTGACACGCAACGAGCGCATGTCACCTTCCTGGATAAGTTTACCCGGCTCCAAGACCTGAATGTACGCCGCTCGGCCAATCAGTGCCACAAGCGCTAGCACAACACACGCACATATAACACCAAAGCGCCACGGGATAAATGCCGGTGGCGCTTTCTGGCGACGTTGATTCTGCTTCGTTGAGCGCTTGAATATATTCATCAATTTCATTACTGCACAATAACTTCACTATCTCGGGAAGGACGATGCATGTCCATTTCAGTCTCAGCCAAACGCTCAATACGGCTGTGCTCTGCCAATGAGTTTTCTTCCAGAATTTGATTTCGCCATTCAATATCCAACTGATCACGCTCGATCAGCAACTGTTCCTGCTGGGCAATCAATTGACGGGAATGGTGGGTGATCAAGACCACCCCCAATGCAGAGATCAGTACCAGAACCAACAGCACCAGCGGAACACGTCCGACAGAGAGCAAATCCCGGCCAATTATCCGAGCCAGATTATCTGTAGGTTCAGGTAGCTGACTCACAAACGTTCAGCCAAACGTAACACTGAACTACGAGAACGTGCGTTATCGCTGACTTCTGAGTTCGAAGGCTTAATCGCTTTACCGACAGGCTTAAGTATCGCCGAACCCAGCGCCTTAATTTGCGCTTCAGTCAATGGCAAGCCCGCAGGGACCTCTGGGCCTTTGCTTTGCTTACGAATAAAACGTTTCACCATGCGATCTTCCAGTGAATGGAAGCTGATCACCGACAAGCGGCCTTCTGGCGCCAGAACATTCATCGCCCCATTAAGCGCGGTTTCAATCTCATCAAGCTCACTATTGATATAGATTCGGATCGCTTGGAAGCTGCGCGTCGCTGGGTGCTTATGCTTATCTCTAAAAGGAGACACATCAGAAATCAACTTCGCCAACTGGGTGGTACGTGTTAACGGTACGTTCTCTGGGTTTTCGCGGTATTCTACAATGCCATGAGCAATCCGCTTGGCAAAACGTTCTTCACCAAACTCTTTAAGTACCCAGGCAATATCATCGGCCTCAGCCTCGGCTAACCATTGAGAGGCAGGGATCCCTGAGGTTGGATCCATACGCATATCCAACGGGCCGTCACGCATAAAGCTAAAACCACGCTCGGCGTCGTCAAGTTGAGGTGATGACACACCAAGGTCTAGTAATACACCATCGACGCGACCAATGAGGTCACGCTCTGTCATGTACTGCTCCATGCCAGAAAATGGGCCATGGATTATAGTGAAACGCGGATCGTCAATCTTGGCGGCTTCGGCAATGGCCTGAGGATCACGGTCGATACTGTACAGGCGTCCGTTCTCCCCCAAGTGAGATAAAATCAGGCGACTATGGCCACCGCGACCGAAAGTACCATCAATATAGATACCGTCCGGCTTGATAGCCAGACCATCGACGGATTCATGAAGTAAGACGGAGACGTGCTCAAACTGTTCAGACATAAGGATTCATTCAGCTCTAGTGGAAGCTCACCAGCCCGCCAGCAATCAAGCCAACGTCCCAGCGTAAAATAGTATTAGGATGGAAATTCATCAGGTTAGACACTTAACTTGCCGTTTAGCATGCGTTACCTACAAATTCCCATGACAAAGTGTACGTATTTGACAAAAAAGATGTCAAGCCAGAGCCCTCATTTCTAACAATCAATTGATAATTAGGGTCAAGGTAACGACTGATAAGAACGAGATGACGACTTTTAAAAGCCCAATACGATAAAAGGCGATGTAAAACTCCATAAAGAAGTATTACATCGCCTTTTATACTATAAGAGGTGAGTTGGCCGTTAAGCCGGGTTCTGTTCCGCTTGCGCGGCGGTAACCATTCCTCTAGGCCTGCAATCACTCACAGGCTCAAGCAACCTACCCGTCCCCAACGCGGGCCACGCCATTAGGGACCTATTTGGTCTTGCTCCGGGTGGAGTTTACCGTGCCACGAACTATTACTAGACGCGCGGTGCGCTCTTACCGCACCCTTTCACCCTTACCTGTGCACCATTCCTAAGAACGGGCCATCGGCGGTATACTCTCTGCTGCACTGGTCGTAGGCTTACGCCCCCCAGACGTTATCTGGCACCCTGCCCTGTGGAGCCCGGACTTTCCTCCCCTCCGTCAGTCTCCCAAAGGACATCAACGAAGCAGCGGTTACCTTGGCCAACTCAGGCGACGGATTGTATAAGACTTAGGTCACAGTTACCAGTGAAAAAAGTCACAACACGCAAGTCTGGTCAAAAAAAGCACAAGCTCACCGTTTTACAAAATAACCGAGGGACGAGGGGCGTTCTACTCTCGTACCTCGCCCCTAGCCCCTCGCAATCTCGGCACGTTAATCGAGATTCTCTAAACCCCACTTATACAGTGCATTTTTCTTCACACCGTGGATCTCCGCAGCCAATGCTGCCGCTTTTTTCAATGGCAATTCTTTGGTCAATAAGCCTAAAGTGCGCAAAGCCTCTGCAGGCAAGTCATCTTTCTCTGCGCGATGTCCCGCAACCAATAGCACCATTTCACCACGGGTGCGATTACTGTCTTCTTCGACCCATTTCACCAGCTCGCCCAATGGCGCACCATGAATGGTTTCATAGGTTTTGGTCAGCTCACGCGCCAGTACAACCTGGCGATCAGGGCCTAACACAGCCAACATATCCGCTAATGAGTCGATAATACGATGAGGCGATTCATAAAAAATCATCGTACGCTCATCATCGGCCAACGCCTGAAAGCGATCACGACGACCTTTGCTCTTTGGTGGCAGGAAACCTTCAAAACTAAACCGATCAGAAGGCAAGCCAGCTCCACTCAGAGCCGTTATAACAGCACAAGGACCCGGTAGCGGTACAACTTTTACACCCGCTTGACGACAACGGTTAACTAAATGGTATCCTGGATCGCTGATCAGCGGAGTACCCGCATCAGAAACGAGTGCGATACTGATACCGGACTGTAATTTTTCGATCAGGTAGTCAGCTTTTTGCTGTTCATTATGATCGTGAAGCGCAAAGGTGCGGGTCGAGATCGAAAAATGGGTCAATAGACGCGATGTATGCCGAGTATCTTCCGCGGCAATCAAGTCCACATTTGCCAAAACATCCAGTGCACGCTGTGTAATATCTGCCAAATTACCGATTGGTGTTGGGACGATGTACAAAGTTGCGATATCTACCGTGCACGAATTGGGCTCACTCATTTGTTTAAGATCTCATCTGCAATTAATATAGAAAGTAATTTGTCACAGTTGAATGAATTCAATGCTCAATTTTACCCATAAGCGTAAAAGTGTATCACGACTATTCGCCCCTGTAGCCCTTGCCGTGATTTTGGCAGGTTGTGCGACAACCGACGAACAACCCGTCGTGGCCTCTGATATTACGACCGTCGCTACTGATAGCGCGGCCAATTACCTAATCAAAGCGGAGTCAAGTGAGGGTGCCACCAGCATTAACTGGCATATTCTGGCCCTGAAAGCGTTCATCAAAGAAGGCCAATGGCGTCAGGCGGAGCAGCAAGCCACTCGTCTTGGACAGATGAACTTAAACCCTGTCCAAACGGCAGAGTGGCAGCTTGCACGTGCAACCTTGCGCTACCAGCAAGGCCATCCCAAAGCAGCCCTCGACAGCCTCAACTTCCAACCATGGTGGACGCTGACCAACAGCCAGTATCTCCGCTACCATATGCTGCGCGCAGAGTTGTTTGAACAGACCAACCAGCCACTTAACGCGGCACGCGAACGTACTATCTTGGATCAGTTTTTAACGCCTGAGCAAAAAGCGGCTAACTGGCAGAGCCTATGGCAAGATCTGATCAGCTATAATAACAACCAATTACAAACTATTGCATTGAGCGATGGCGAAGATGTCTTACGCGGCTGGATCCAGCTTGCAGTATTGAAAAACACCTATTCGCAGCGCCCATCAAAACTGAAAAGCATGGTCGAGGAATGGCTTAGCCAGCACCCGTACCATCCCGCTAACCAGTATCTACCTAACGATCTCAAAGCGATTATGTCACTGGAGATCGCTCAACTCGACAATGTTGCCTTGCTGCTACCACTCAGCGGTCGCTTCGAACAGTCAGGTAAAGCAGTCCGCGATGGTTTTATCAATGCCATGCTTGATGACACAGAGCGAGATCCGAACACTGAACTGACCGTCTATGATACTGAAGCAGAGCCAATCTCAGCCATCATGGCGAAGCTTGAGCAAAGCGGTGCTGAATTGGTGATCGGGCCTCTACGCAAAGACAAAATCACTGAATTTCAACAACTTAACAAAAACAATATCACTCTACTGGCACTCAATGAGCCTGATCAGAGCAATATGACTCAAGGCAATGCTTGCTACTTCGCCTTGTCACCGGAACAGGAAGCCGAACAGGCAGCCCGCCACCTGTTTGCCCAAGGCCACCAATATCCGATGGTATTGGCACCGGGAAACAGTTTTGGCCAGCGTGTCAGTCACGCCTTTATCGAGCAATGGCAACAGCTGACAGGAAAATCACCCGCTACCCGTCAGTTTAGTTCTCGGCAGCAGATCCAACAGGAAATTGCAGCGGTCTTTGGTCTGACAGACAGCCAAGCCCGGATCAATCAGATGAAACAGGTATTAGGTACCAACGACCTAGAGGGACAACCTCGTAGCCGTCGTGATACCGATGCCGTCTACCTGATCGCCAACATGAATGAACTCACGCTACTTAAACCATTCATTGAAGTGGCCATCAATCCAGGCATTACCCCGCCGAAGCTCTATGCCAGCTCACGTAGCTACCCGGATCGTGATGCTAAAACCAGCGAAGTACAGGGGATTGAATTCAGCGATATTCCACTATTAGTCAACGCAAACCAAAACTTCATGGCCCGTTTTGATGAACTGTGGCCAAACAGCAAGAATACGGATTTGCGCCTGCATGCCTTCGGGATGGATGCTTACAAAATGATCACCGACCTACCACAGATGCAAGTCGTTGATAACTACACGATTCAAGGTAATACGGGGCAGTTAAGTCTCGATGATCAGTGTGTCATTCAACGCCAGCTTAGCTGGGCAATGTTCACGGGAAACGGTATTGAACCCACTCAATAAACGTCAGCAGGGGCAAGCCTATGAGGTCATGGCGGAGCAATACCTTTGCCGCCATGGACTTATCCCCTGTAGCCGTAATTTCCAGTGCCGCAGTGGTGAGATCGACCTCATCATGCGGGATCGCTCGTGCTGGGTCTTTGTTGAGGTAAAATTCCGCAAAAACAATCATTACGGTTCCGCCGCAGAAGCGGTAAACTGGCGCAAGCAGCAGCGGCTTAAACGCGCCGCTCTATTCTGGCTGCAAAAAAATGGCCACGCCATAGAACACACTGAGTTTCGGTTCGATGTGGTATCGCTTGAAGGCGCGCCACCGCAAATCGAATGGTTTACCAACACCCTAGTAGAAGGTTGATCCATGCTAGAGAGCATTAAAGAAAGTTTCACTGAAAGCATTCAAACCCAAATTGCAGCGGCAGAAGCCCTTCCGGATGCAATTTCCAAGGCCGCACAGGTCATGGTACAAAGCCTGCTCAATGGCAATAAAATCCTCAGCTGTGGGAATGGTGGCTCAGCGGCGAACTCACAACATCTTGCCTCATCGTTGATCAATCGGTTTGAGATCGAACGTCCAAGTTTACCGGCTCTGTCACTCACCGCCGACACCACGATCATGACGGCGATAGCGAATGACTATCACCATGATGAAGTGTTTTCCAAGCAGGTACGCGCGCTGGGTCAAGCCGGAGATATTCTGTTTGTACTGTCAACCAGCGGCAACAGCAAAAATATCATCAAAGCCATGGAAGCGGCTCTGACTCGGGATATGACCATTATCGCTTTAACAGGCAAAGATGGCGGCGAAATGGCGGGCCTGTTAGGCGTGCAGGATGTTGAAATCCGTATTCCGTCACAGCGCACAGCCCGCATTCAAGAAGGCCATCTACTGACCGTTCACTGCCTGTGTGATCTCATTGACAAGGTGCTCTTCCCCCACCACGAAGCTTAACACTATTACGGATGATAACGATGAACTGGCGCCCACTGCTGCTCCTACTGATGCTTGGCCTACTACCAGCCTGCTCTATGATTGATCCTGCGGATACCCGTACCACCCAACAGCAATGGTATGATACGCAAATTGAAATGGCGATCGGCGGTCTGGCTAATAAGCCCCCTTACCGTCAACAGACACGGATCAATGCGATTGCGGTCGATGGCAAAGTCTTGCTTGTCGGCCAAGCCATTGATCCGGCGATCAGTCGTCAGTTAGAACAACAAGTGCACGAACTCAATCACGTCACTGTCGTCTATAACCAGTTACAAATTCGCCCACTTCCGCAACTTAGTGAAGTCAGCGAAGACAGTTGGATAACCATGAAGGTCAAAACCCAGCTCATCGGCAGTAAACGGCTCAGTAACACAAGTATTAAGGTCGTGACAGAAGGGCAAGCCGTGTACTTACTCGGCTACGTTAGCCACGAGCAAGGGAATACAGCCGCAGACATTGCACGTAATGTCTCAGGGGTGAAGAAAGTCGTTAAGGTATTTGAATATCCGCAATAACGAGATAGGGCATCATACAGGATACAGGCTCTGCTCATCAGCAAGAGCAGAAAGAAAAAACGCAGCCTAAGCTGCGTTTTTTATGCTGCGGTTATTTAACTACCCGCAAACTTGGTCGGCCCCGTGGACGCGGTGGTTCATCATCCGGATCGGACTCCGATACCGTTTCGGTCACAGCGGTCAAAGGTACTAGCACTTCAGAGTCTGGCTGATCATCGAAATCGCCACCATCAACATCATCGAACGCCACTGAATCTGTCGCATAAACAGGTTCAGGTTCGAACATGGTTCCGGCACCGTTTTCACGAGCATAAATAGCCAAGGCAGCATAAAGCGGCACAATAACCGTATGTGGGCGACCACTGAAACGGGCACTAAAGCTAATCGCTTCATTGCCTAATTCAAGGTTGCCGACTGCTCGTGGAGCAATATTCAGCACAATTTGGCCATCGCTGACAAATTCCATCGGAACCTTTACGCCAGGCAGGGTCGCATCCACCACTAAGTGCGGGGTGAGATCGTTATCCACAAGCCAGTCATAAAATGCACGTAACAAGTACGGGCGGCGAGGCGTCATGCTGTCCATGTCCATTACTTACCAGCCAAACGCATTTCACGCTCAATCTCAGTCAGTGAAGCCAAGAATGAATCACGTTCGAAAACACGCGTCATGTAGGCTTTCACTTCCTTCGAACCCGCGCCTGTTAGCTCAATGCCCATTTCAGGCAGACGCCACAGTAGCGGAGCCAGGTAGCAATCTACCAAGCTGAACTCTTCGCTCATGAAATAAGGGAACTCAGCAAAGACTGGTGCTAGCGCCAGAAGTTCTTCGCGAAGTTGCTTACGAGCCTTATCGGCTTCATCGGCAGTACCCTTGTTGATCTTCTCAGCCAATGTGTACCAATTACGCTCGATACGGTACATCATTAGTCGGCTGTTACCACGGGCAACAGGGTAAACAGGCATCAATGGCGGATGAGGAAAACGCTCATCCAAGTACTCCATAATGATACTTGCCTGATAAAGTGCAAGCTCACGGTCAACCAGGGTCGGCACTGAGTTGTACGGATTCAGATCGAGTAAGTCTTCAGGCAGGTTGTTTGGATCAACCAGCTCAATTTCAACACTCACACCTTTTTCTGCTAGTACGATACGCACCTGATGGCTGTAGATGTCAGAGGCATCAGAATACAGAGTCATCACTGAGCGTTTATTGGCAGCAACAGCCATTAACCCCTCCAGTATATTTAAATACACAAAAAGCAACGGAGGCGCCTGCCCCCATTGCGAGATCCTAACCCACTAGATTACCTGATCAGTGGACATCACGCCAATATTCTTTCTTCAACAGTAAGGTTAGTACAAAGAATATGGCAATGAAGCCCATTGCCCAATAACCCATTTGCTGACGTTCAAGTTTTACGGGTTCCGATGAGTACTCGAGGAAATTCACCAGATCACGCACGACATCATCATATTCATCGCCGTTCAACTCTCCAGTACCATCCGCCCGGATACCCACATATTCCTGCACTTCCACGCCATCAATCAATTGTGTTTCATAAATCTTACGCGGTACCCCTTGAAGCTCCTCCAGCACATGTGGCATCCCCACACTGGGGAATACAACATTATTGACACCAAACGGACGGCTTGGATCGGCATAAAATGCACGCAGATAGGTATAGAGCCAATCAGTACCTCGAACCCGAGCAACCATGGTTAGATCCGGCGCTGGCGCACCAAATGAGGCGGCAGCATATTCTGTCGGGATCGCCGCAACCATCAGATCACCAATCTTGGCATTGGGATCAAACATCAAGTGCTGCTTCATCAGAGCAGCCGGGATCCCTAGGTCCGTCGCGACACGCTCATAACGCTGATACTGAGTCGCATGACAACCAAAACAGTAATTCATGAATGTCTTGGCACCGCGTTGTAACGAGGCGTTATCTGACAAGTCGTTATTGGCCGAATCCAATGGCACCGATGGGCCGGCAGCAAGAGTCAGAGAAGGCAGTAGGGTAAATAGCATAACCATCAACATCTTCATTTGAATGTCACCCTCTCTGGTAATGGCTTAGTCGCTTCATTCTTGCTGTAAACAAACAGCAGAACAAAGAACATGAAATAACCCAGGCTGAAAATCCGAGCCAGAATGGTATAGAGCTCAGTAGCAGGTAACGCCCCTAAGACACCCAGCGCAACGAAGCAGACAGTAAACTGTGCAATATTAGCCATATGTAGCTTGCTACGGTAGCGATATGAACGCACTTTGCAGCGATCTAGCCACGGCAGCAAGAACAATACGACAATGGCTAGCCCCATGGCAGCAACCCCCAACAGCTTGTCAGGTACCGCCCGTAAAATGGCGTAAAACGGCGTGAAATACCATACTGGGGCAATATGCTCTGGTGTCTTAAGCGGGTTAGCGGCCTCAAAATTAGGTGGCTCAAGGAAATAGCCGCCCATTTCAGGGTTAAAAAACAGCACATAGCAGAAGAAAAATAGGAATACGGCAACCCCCACCATGTCTTTCACCGTACCGTAAGGGTGGAACGGGATAGAATCAATGATGTCGTATTTCTTGTTGTAATACTCATGGAATGGAAACTGAGACTTATAACTGTCACCTTTACTGCCTTTTGGCAACTTAGTCTCAATACCATCAGGGTTATTTGAGCCCACCTCATGCAACGCCAGAACGTGCAACACCACCAATAGCAGCAATACGATTGGTAAGGCTATCACATGCAAGGCAAAGAAACGGTTCAGGGTTGCTCCCGAGATCACATAATCACCACGGATCCACAGGGTGAGATCATCACCGATCACCGGAATCGCACCAAACAGTGAAATGATCACCTGTGCGCCCCAGTAAGACATCTGGCCCCATGGCAATAGGTAGCCCATAAAGGCTTCAGCCATCAAGACCAAGAAAATCAACATCCCAAATAGCCACAGCAACTCACGGGGCTTTTGATAAGAGCCGTAAATCAAACCACGAAACATGTGCAGGTAAACCACAACAAAGAACGCTGAGGCCCCGGTTGAGTGCATGTAGCGCAATAACCAACCGTACTCAACATCACGCATGATGTACTCGACAGAGGCGAAAGCCCCCTCCCCCGACGGCACATAGTTCATGGTTAGCCAAATACCGGTGATAATCTGATTGACTAAGACCAACATTGCCAAGGAGCCGAACAAATACCAGAAATTGAAATTTTTCGGCATCGGATATTCAGACAAATGCTTCTTGTAAGCATTCATTACGGGCAAACGTTTCTCAACCCAATTTAGTAATCCTGCCATTAACTAGCCTCCTCATCGACGCCCACCATAATCGTATTCTCATCCAAGAAGGTATGAGGGGGAACAACAAGGTTAAGTGGTGCTGGGACCCCAGCAAAGACACGTCCTGCCATATCAAATTTAGAACCATGACATGGGCAAAAGAAACCCGCTGAAACACCATTTACCTGCTCATTAAAAGAATCGGGTAAATATGTCGGGGAACATCCAAGGTGGGTACAAATCCCGACGGCGAGAAAAATTTCAGGCTTAACTGAGCGAAATTCATTTTGGGCATAGCCGGGCTGCTGCGGTTCCGCTGAAGACGGATCACTCAGCTGGCCTTGATGGCCTCCCAACTCTTTTAAAATAGCCTCACTACGGCGGACAACCCAGACAGGTTTACCTCGCCACTCGACGCGAACCATCTGACCGTCTTCCAACTTACTAATATCAACTTCGACTGGTGCACCGGCGGCTTTAGCTTTTGCACTCGGATTCCATGATTTGATAAAAGGCACGGCTACAGCAGCGGCACCTAAGCCACCAACAACCGAAGTCGTCACAGTCAGGAAGCGGCGTCGTCCGTTACTTACTGGCGCATTGCTCATCCAACATTCTCCCATGTGCTCCTGCGCTGGATTATTATTATGTCCTTATGCGTCCCTGGAGCTTACGACTAACTTTCAACAGTAAGAGACTGACACCAACTACCCGCCATCACGATCACGGTAAGTGAAATCCCATCAAAACTGTTACTTATCGCACTAAATGATAAAGAATGCGACACGTTTTGACAAGATAAAGCTACTTTTATGCAACAAATGTGAGAGATGTGTTCATACCATTATCCAACTGGCTACAAATGACGTTGGTTATAAATAATACAGCAGGAGAAGTGACAAATATCAGGAAGAGTAATACGTATGCAGCGCCACGTACTGGCTGAGGAGATGTGGTGGTTTGGACGGCTAGTTCTAACATGGATATATAAAAAAAGCCCAACCCGAAGGTTGAGCTTTTTGTGCACAGTAACCAGAAAACTCTGGAGCGTAAAAATTAACGCTTAGAGAACTGTGGACGACGACGTGCTTTACGTAGACCAACTTTCTTACGTTCAACTTTACGTGCGTCACGAGTAACATAACCCGCTGCGCGTAGAGCTGGACGTAGAGTCTCATCGTACTCCATAAGAGCGCGAGTGATACCGTGGCGGATAGCGCCTGACTGACCAGTAATACCACCACCTTTAACAGTGATGTATAGGTCTAGTTTCTCAGTCATTTCAACTAGCTCTAGAGGCTGACGAACAACCATGCGAGCTGTTTCGCGACCGAAGTACTCTTCGATGCTGCGCTTGTTGATTACGATGTTGCCAGTACCCGGTTTAATGAAAACGCGAGCTGCTGAGCTTTTGCGACGGCCAGTGCCGTAGTATTGATTCTCTGCCATTGTCATAATCCCCAATTAGATGTCTAGTACTTTAGGCTGCTGTGCAGCATGGTTGTGCTCAGTACCTGCGTAAACTTTCAGCTTACGGTACATAGCACGGCCTAGAGGACCTTTAGGAAGCATGCCTTTAACAGCAGTTTCAATAACCATTTCTGGTTTCTTAGCAATTAGCTTGTCGAAGCTGATTGACTTAAGGCCGCCGATGAAGCCAGTGTGGTGGTGGTACATTTTATCTGTACGCTTTGCACCAGTTACTGCTACTTTCTCAGCATTGATAACTACAATGTAGTCACCAGTGTCAACGTGCGGAGTGTACTCCGGCTTATGCTTACCACGTAGACGAGATGCGATTTCAGTTGCTAGACGACCAAGAGTTTTGCCTTCAGCGTCAACAACATACCAGTCACGTTTTACAGTTTCTGGTTTAGCAACGAAAGTTTTCATGCTAATTATTACCCAAAATTAAATAGTTTCACTTTACAGGAACAAAACAAATTTGTTCCATCTGTACAGAGCCCCAGTCATCACCCCTTCGAGTGGTTGGCACTCCCGGCTTTTGCCGATACAGGTACGGTGGGTCGCAAGATTATAGGGAAGGGTGGAGAAAAAATCACCTTTTTTTGAAAAAAAAATCTGATTTTTTCTCCAAAGCCCCTTTAGGGCTAAAAAGACGGCTTATCTTAGTGTTTTTTACTCTATTTACCCGCGGATAAAATAAAAAAACAACTAGCCAAGGTGAGGGCGAGCCAAGTAATCGTGACTCTGCATTTCAATTAACCGCGAACAACAGCGCTTAAATTCAAAAGCTAACCGCTGACCGAGATAAAGTTGATCCCATACGACTTCGGCTGAAATAATTAATGTCACGTTACGTTCATAAAACTCATCCACCAAGGCGATAAAACGCCGGGCGACATCACTTTCCTCTTCCCCCATCTGGCACACTCCCGATAAAAGTACGGTGTGATAGAGCCGGGATAACGCCATATAATCACTTTGGTTACGGGCACTCTGACACAAGGTGGAAAAATCAAAGTGCACCACCCCTTCGGCTTCATGCAGCGTCGAGAGCATCCGATAATTAATTTCAATCTGCTGATTGGCAGATCGTGATGTGACCGCCAGCTGCTCAAAGTAGCGCAATAAATTCAGCTCAGCCTGAGTATCAAGGGGGAAATGGTATATTTCCGCTTGCTCAAGCGTGCGTAATCGATAGTCAATGCCTGAATCGATATTCACCACCTCACAATGGGCTTGAATCAAAGCAATCGCGGGGAGAAAACGGGTCCGTTGCAGCCCATTTTGATACAGTTCATCAGGGGGAGTATTGGATGTGGCAACTAATGTGATACCACGTTGAAACAAGGCTTCAAACAGCGTTCCTAGGATCATGGCATCGGTAATATCAGAGACAAAAAATTCATCGAAACAGATTAGATCCGTTTCCAGCTTAAACCGTTCAGCCACCACTTCCAATGGGTCGACCTGTTGATCAAGCAGCTTCAGCTCATCATGCACCCGGTGCATGAAGCGATGAAAGTGCACTCGCATCTTGCGATCTGTCGGCAGGCAGTCAAAAAAGGTATCCATCAGATAGGTTTTACCTCGCCCTACGCCCCCCCAAAAATACAGTCCTCGCTCTGCTTTAATTTCGTCTTCAGGTCGACGCAGCAGGCGCTCAAGCCACGAACGCTTCTTTTCTGGCTCAGGGGCCACTAAACGCTGATACAGTGCCTCCAAATAACCCACGGCCATCGCCTGAGCGGGATCGGCAATAAAATCACTGCGCATGAGATCTTGCTGGTATTTTTGCTGTGGGGTCATCCTTGGCGCCACCTAATTATGCTTCCTACATGGCAGAGATAGTACCATGGCAGCGCATGAGCATGTATAGTAACTGTACATCAGAAAAATGTGTGTCGGTTCACCATTTCCTCGCAGGTTATATACTCTGCCTTATTGGATCCGTCACTCACTTGTCCCCATAAGTCAAAAGGAGTTTTTCATGGCTTGGATTTATGCGCTTGTTATTTTTATTGCTGGTGCGATCATTGGTGCTTTCACCGCTCGCCTTGGCAACAAAGGACTTAAGCAACAAAAAGAGCTAAAAAAAGAGCTGGATAAATCAAAATACGAACTCGAGCAGTTCCGTCAGGAACTGGTTGATCACTTCGCCCAAAGCTCAGAGCTACTCGATAATATCGCCAAAGACTACAGTAAGCTGTATGAGCACATGGCAAAAACATCTACTGAGCTAATGCCTAACCTACCTGAACAAGATAATCCATTTTCTCGTCGGGTCAGCACCCTTGAGGCGGTGAAAGACACCCGCCAAGTTCAAGACCAACCTCGTGATTATGCCAATGGTGCCAGTGGGTTATTGAAAGATCAGCCGGAACCATCAGCCGAGGCTCCCAAAGCCAGCTAAACCCTAACGGTTAACTGGAACTTAATTCCGCTTTTCAAGTCTGAGCTAAAGCAGGCATTTCAGGATAACTAGGAAGATAGCCTGTACTTGGACTTGAAAACCGGAGTTTTGTAATAATGAAAAAACCTTTGCTTGTATTAAGTGCCCTCGCATTTAGCATCAGTTCTGTTATTACCCCTATGACGGCAACTGCAGCCCTTCCCCAGTCAATCAACAATCAACAACTTCCCAGCCTGGCACCAATGTTAGAGCAGGTTACCCCTGCCGTGGTCAGCATTGCGGTTGAAGGTAAGCAAGTCTCGACCCAGCGATTACCCGAGACATTTCGTTTTTTCTTCGGCCCTGATTTTCCGGAAGAGCAAGTCAGTGAACGCCCTTTCCGCGGCCTCGGTTCTGGAGTGATCATCGATGCTGACAATGGCTATATCGTCACTAACCACCACGTGATCAACGGTGCCGACAAAATCATCGTTCAGCTCCATGATGGCCGCGAGATCAGCGCAACATTGATCGGCAGTGATGAAATGTCAGATATCGCCCTGCTCAAACTTAAAGACACCGATAACCTCACTGAAATTAATCTGGCGGATTCAGATGCGCTTCGGGTCGGTGATTTTGCCGTCGCTATCGGTAACCCGTTTGGGCTTGGCCAAACCGTCACCTCTGGCATCATTTCCGCCCTTGGCCGTAGCGGCCTCAATATCAAAAATTTTGAGAACTTCATCCAGACCGATGCCGCGATTAACAGTGGTAACTCTGGTGGTGCGCTGATCAACCTTAACGGCGAGCTGGTCGGGATTAATACCGCTATTTTCGGCCCTAACGGCGGTAACGTCGGCATCGGTTTTGCTATTCCGGTTAATATGGTTAAAAACCTGACTGAACAAATTTTAGAATACGGTGAAGTCAAACGCGGCGTACTCGGAGTTCAGGGTGGCGAACTCACCGCTGAATTGGCTGAAGCCTTCGGCTACGAAACCAATCATGGCGCCTTCATCAACCAAGTTATGCCTGATTCAGCCGCTGAACAAGCTGGGCTAAAAGCCGGTGATATCATCGTGTCCGTTAATGGCAAGCAGATCCAAACCTTCGGCGAACTTCGCGCCAAAATTGCTACTTTAGGCGCGGGGAAAAAAGCCACCCTCGGCATTATCCGAGATGGGAAGGCAAAAAAAGTCACTGTTACGCTCCAAGAAGCCTCACAAAGCAAAGTCAAAGCCGACGATCTGCATGATGGCTTAGCTGGCGCTGAATTTGCCAATACCACCAGCGACGATAAGGTGAAAGGAGTAAAAGTAACTAGTCTGACCGAAAATTCTATGGCGGCACGTTATGGTCTGCTGCAAGGCGATATTATTCTCGGTGTCAATCGTCAACCGATCCATAATCTCGGTGAGCTACGCAAAGCGCTCGAGAGTAATCCAAGCGTGTTGGCGCTTGAAATCCAACGTGGCCGTCATATCCTTTATCTCATTATCCGCTAACGCCCTCCGTGTCGTTAACCGGGCCTTAATGCCCGGTTAACGACCGACTTGAAAAGACCGATGCTGAATGAATAAAATACTGTCGAAAGTTGGTATCTTCGAGCGGGAATGGTAATCTCCTCGGCTAGAATCGCGGTTTTCTTTCAGGGGTGCATACATGCTGGCTTTTTTACGTCGATCCATTTTGCTTGGTGTCGTCACGGCCATTGCTCTGCTGGTTATTTTCCCCGATCTTCGTATCCAGATGCTCAGTACTCCTCAAGCCCAGGATCAGGTCACCACCAACCAAGCTCCGTTATCATTCAATTACGCTGTCAGGCGTGCATCTCCAGCTGTGGTCAATATCTACAACCGTCGCTACAATGCAGAGGACCGTCTTCAGCTCAGTACGCAAGGTTTAGGCTCTGGCGTGATCATGAGTGACAAAGGCTATATCGTTACCAACTATCATGTTGTCGCCGAAGCCGATCAAGTTATCGTTGCCCTACAAGATGGGCGTATTCTCACCGCCCAGCTCATTGGTAAAGATCAACGTACCGACCTTGCCGTGCTGAAAATCCAGGCCGATAACCTACCGGTGATCCCGCTGAGTACCGATTACACTCCCGCCGTTGGCGATGTCGTTCTGGCGATCGGTAACCCCTACAACCTCGGTCAAACCACAACATACGGAATTATTTCGGCGACTGGTCGCTCTGGTATGAGCTTCTATGGCCGCCAGGATTTTCTTCAAACCGATGCTGCTATCAATGACGGCAACTCCGGTGGTGCACTGGTTAACACTCGAGGGGAGTTGGTCGGGATCAATACGGCCTCTTTTCAACAAGCAACCGATATCGAAACCTATGGGATTTCTTTTGCCATTCCCTACGAATTAACCCAGAAAATCATGAACAAACTGATTGCTGATGGACGAGTGATCCGCGGTTATATTGGTATCGAAGCCAGGGACATTAATCCGGTCATGGCAAGATTGTATGATGCAAACCATGTCAGCGGCATCATTGTGATGGGGATGGATCCTAACGGACCGGCAGCCAAAGCCGGATTCAAAGTACAAGATATCCTGATTGATATTGATGGTAAGCGGGTGACTGATCGCCGTAATGTACTGGATATAGTCACCGAACTCCGCCCAGGTACCAAGACCACGATGACGGTACTAAGAGATGGTAAACCCAAGACACTCACCGTGCAGATTGGCGATGAACCCAGTGGTTACTAAAATAAGTTCTTCTTGGTTTACCGGCTGATATCTATTGAAAAACCATAAAAAAGCCTCGCACAATGCGAGGCTTTTTTTATGTCGATACGTTAGCGATCACTCACTAAAACGTTCGATCTTCATGCCAAGGGCGCTGAACTTATCTTCGATATGCTCATAGCCACGATCGATATGGTAGATACGATCAACAATGGTTTCACCTTCGGCAATGCTACCGGCAATCACCAGACTCGCAGATGCGCGCAGATCCGTCGCCATCACTTGTGCGCCGCTTAAACCATCGGTATCACCACAAATCACGGTGTTGCCTTCAATCTCAGCGTGGGCTCCCATGCGAATAAGCTCAGGGATATGCATGAAACGGTTTTCAAAAATCGTTTCAGTAATAATACCGGTACCTTTAGCAACCAGGTTCAACAGTGAGAATTGCGCTTGCATATCGGTCGGGAAACCAGGATGCGGAGCCGTGCGAATATTCACCGCTTTCAATTCTCGATCTGTCATATCAAGACTGATCCAATCATCACCCGTTTCAATCTTCGCCCCCGCTTCTTCCAGCTTGGATAGCGCTGCTTCTAGCAGTGACGGGCGGGTATTGCGACATATGATCTTACCGCCTGATACCGCAGCGGCTACCAAGAAAGTACCCGTTTCGATACGATCAGGTACAACACAGTGATAACCGCCCCCTAAACGCTCAACCCCTTCAATTGTAATGGTGTCAGTACCGGCTCCGGTAACTTTTGCCCCCATTGCATTCAAGAAATCAGCGGTATCAACAATCTCGGGTTCACGCGCAGCGTTTTCAATGATGGTGGTACCTTCAGCAAGGGTCGCGGCAGACATAATCGTCACGGTTGCGCCGACACTCACCTTATCCATCACGATATGGGCACCTTTTAAGCGGCCATCAACACTGGCTTTTACATAACCTTCTTCAAGTGTAATGCTGGCACCGAGTTGCTCTAGGCCACTAATATGTAAGTCCACTGGGCGCGCGCCGATCGCACAACCACCTGGTAGCGATACTTGACCTTGACCAAAACGTGCCACCAACGGACCGAGTGCCCAGATAGAAGCACGCATGGTTTTTACTAAATCATACGGTGCACAAAACTCATTGACGCCACTCGCATCCACATGCACCGAGCCATTACGAGAAACTTTTGCGCCTAGACGGCTCAGTAATTCCATTGTTGTGTCGATGTCGCGCAATTTCGGCACGTTCGCCACTTCAACAGGGCCTTCTGCTAGTAGCGCAGAAAACAAAATTGGCAATGCTGCATTCTTAGCACCAGAAATGGCGACTTCGCCACATAGTGGGCCACCGCCCTGGATTCGAAACTTCTGCATCATTAACCTCTTAGGACAGCGACATCAATTTTTTATCACGCGCCCACTCCTCTGGAGTGTACGTTTTGATACTTAAAGCGTGAATTTCATTGGCCGCAATATGTTCCATCAGCGGGGCATAAATCGCCTGTTGCTTCTTTACGCGGCTCATTCCCTCAAACAGGGCACCAACCGCAATCACTTCATAATGGCTGCCGTCACTTTTAACAATGACTTCATCAAGTTCTAGAGCATTTTCCAGAACTTGTTTAATTTCAGAAATTTCCACAAGCTATCCTCTTTGCTGCTTACTCAATGCAAGCAGCTAACATTGATTCGACATGACTCAGGCGCAACAGCGTAAGTAGCTGTTCTGGCACATTCAATAACTTCAGCTCTGCGCCATGCTGATTGATCTGCTGGTATATATGCAGCAACATTACCATTCCAGCAGAATCGACTCGGGTTAATGCCGCAAGGTCGAGTGTTACCTTGGGATCCCGGGGCATCCATTCATGCCTTTGCTGCCAAAAAGCCGGAACTGTGTCACGTTCCAATGCCCCTGACAAGCAGTAATGGCCAATTTCCTGAACTCGCCACTCAATCTTCGGCTTAGTCATTGTTCTTAGTCTCTCGACGGATCGGTTTTGCCGCCAAGACCTTAAGATCTTTCGTGACTGCAGCCACGCCTTCATTGCGTAACTGACTGCTCCATTCACTCTGCTTGGTCGAGATCATACTGACCCCTTCAGCCACCATATCAAAGCCTTGCCATTTGCCTGATTTCTTATTTTTACGCAATTTAAAATCAAGTCGGATCGGTGGCCGTTTAGGGTCAACAATATCAACGCGAACAGAGATCACGGAACGGTTCGCCGCCACTGATTTCGGGGGCTCAACCTCGATATCCTGATCGGTATATTGAGTCAGTACCTGCGCATAAGAGGCAACTAAATAGTCGGTAAACGCAGCAACAAACTCATCTCGCTCCTTAGGCGTTGTCTTCTTCAGTTGAGGACCTAGCACCTTATAAGCCGCATAGCGGGTATTAATGTAGGGTAATAACTCTGCCCTAACGATGGTTCGTAGCCGTTCCGGATTACGCTGGATCTGGCCTTGTTCAGCTTTCATACGGTTAAATGTCAATTGTGATACTTGATCAATCATGACATAAGGATTGGTTTGATCAACAGCTGCTACCGCGCCTAATGGTGATAAGGCTAACAGCAATAATACGTATCGAAATAACTTCATCTCAGGATCCTTTTATTTACTGTCGCCGCCGATGCTATACAACACCTGACCGATCATGTCTTCCAAAACCAATGCGGATTTGGTGTCTTCAATCAGATCCCCGTCACCCAGCATCTCAATATCCTCATCCACAAATCCCGGTTCAATACCCAGATATTGCTCTCCCAGCAACCCTGATGTCAGGATAGCGGCTGAACTGGTTTCAGGGAAATAACCGTATTGCTTATCAATCGCCAAGGTAACAACGGGCACATAGGTATCGGTATCTAAGCTGATATTAGTAATTTTACCGACGGTAACGCCACCGACTTTTATCGGTGAACGGACTTTCAAGCCACCAATATTGTCAAAATGCGCCTTGAGCGTATACGTTTCAGCACCGCCTAAGTTCTGTACATCAGCGACCTTGAAGACCAACACCAATAAGGCAGCAAAGCCAGCTAAGACAAAGCTGCCTACCCATAATTCTAGTTTTCTCATCTGCTGCATTCGAAAATTCCTGTTTTTACCGCAATGCGGCAATTAATGACCCGGCGTTAATAGCTGAGCCGTAAGTGACCGGACTGTTAGTTACCGAGTAGTTAGTTACCAAACATCAGTGCCGTCAGTACAAAGTCGAGACCCAATACGGCCAGCGACGAATTGACTACGGTCCGTGTCGTTGCACGACTGATCCCCTCTGACGTTGGCACCGCATCGTAACCGTTAAATACCGCAATCCATGTCACGGTAATGGCAAAGACAATGGATTTGATAATGCTGTTACCAATATCGTAGCCCAGCTCAACGGATGACTGCATCACTGACCAGAAACTGCCATAATCAATGCCTTTCCAATCGACCCCGACAAGCTGACCGCCCCAGATGCCCACAGCACAAAAAATAACGCTCAGCAGCGGCATCGAGATCACCCCAGCCCAAAATCTCGGGGCAATAACGCGACGCAGCGGATCAACCGCCATCATTTCCATACTCGACAACTGCTCTGTTGCCTTCATTAACCCAATTTCAGCCGTCAATGCAGAGCCCGCACGTCCAGCAAACAGTAATGCTGTTACCACCGGTCCCAACTCACGTAGCAATGACAGCGCGACCATTTGACCTAAACTGGTTTCAGCCCCGAAGTCAACGAGGACAATATAGCCCTGCAGGCTCAATACCATGCCGATAAACAAACCGGAAATAAGGATGATCACAACGGACTGCACCCCGACCGAGTACAACTGGCGCATCAACAGCGGAAACATCTTGCGCGGTTGCGGCCGGCTGACCAGCGCACCATAGAGTAGCAAGCTAGCGCGTCCTAGCGTTTGGCAACGATCGATAGCGCCTCGCCCCTGTCGGGCAATAAAATCTGTCAACATGACTTAGCGTTCCTTGTACTCAAACCCAAACAAATCCTGTTCAATCGCCTGGGCCGGATAGCGAAATGGAACGGGTCCATCGGCATCGCCGTGCAGGAATTGATGGATCTTAGGATCGGTATTATGTCGTAACTGATCCGGCGTACCCTGTCCGATCACTTTGCCACCAGACAGTAAATAAACATGATCCGCAATACTCATCACCTCAGGCACATCATGAGACACAATCACCGACGTGATCCCCAGGGCTTGATTAAGATCTCGAATCAGCTTGACCAGCACGCCCATCGTGATCGGATCCTGACCCACAAACGGCTCATCATACATAATGAGATCGGGATCCAGAGCAATGGCTCTCGCCAGAGCGGCCCGACGCGCCATTCCGCCTGACAGTTCATTGGGCATGAGTTCGGCAGCACCGCGCAAACCGACGGCCTCTAACTTCAAAAGAACCAAAGTGCGCAGCAATTCTTCCGGTAATTGAGTATGCTCGCGCAACGGAAAAGCCACATTGTCAAACACTGTCATATCCGTAAACAATGCCCCTGATTGAAATAGCATACTCATCTTGTTACGGGCACGATAAAGCTCATGCCGTCGCAGTGTCGGAATATTCCAGTTTTCAAACCAAATATCACCACTGTCCGGTAGGATTTGGCCGCCAATAAGGCGTAACAGTGTCGTTTTACCGATCCCTGATGGCCCCATAATTGCCGTTATCTTTCCTTTCGGTAGATCCAACGTGACATCGTCGAAAATCTTTCGTTCGCCCCGGGAAAAGGTCATATTCCGAATCGATACCAGCGCCTCTATCTGCTCCATAAATACCTTAATTGGCTATCCAACCCGTTTGAATCACCATCCGCTACGCTAGTGAATCGTATTAATTTAATATAATTAAGCGGTTAACATTCTCGCTTTGATGATAGGTACATTATCCAACCAACTCAAGACATGAACTGTAAGAAGTCTGTTATTTCTCGATAACACTCATGCCAATTGCTTCTCTCAGTCGCTATTCTTGTCCTCTCTGAGTTAGCACGTGTATTACCGCCAAATGAACCTGACTTTTGAGTCGGATTTGTCCACTTCAGCGACACCGTGACCAAGCCCGAGAAAAACCGTTATTCACAACGAATATATCGCGCCTTTTGCTTTCTTTTTAACAGCTGAAACGTCAAAATCAGCCTCTTAACTTATTTATTTTAAATCTATTAACCTCATTGCATCGCGAACAATCACTAGACTGAATATATCGCGGTTCAATCCAGCACATTTGACATAAGGGATAACAATGCTCGAAGCCATCGTGTTGCTCTGTATCGGCCTAACATTACTCGTCTGGAGTGCAGACCGACTGGTATTTGGCGCAGCTGCGCTTGCCAAAAATTTTGGTGTCACCCCGTTGGTTATCGGGATGACCATTCTCGCCATGGGCTCATCCGCGCCAGAAATGATGGTGTCTGCCACTGCAGCCCTTGACGGTAAAACCGACACCGCAGTGGGTAATGTAATTGGCTCTAATATTGCCAACATTGCGCTGATCTTGGGTATCACAGCACTCCTTAAACCCCTTTCAATTAGCTCCGCCATTATTCGTCGTGAACTACCATTAATGATGGGGGTAACCTTGGTTGCTGGCCTACTCATGTGGAACGATTACCTCGGCTTTATGGAAGGCGTACTACTGATCGTCCTCTTTATTATTTTCTTACTGGCAATGATTCGAATCAGCCGACAAGCAAAAGAGACCGGCGACCCGCTGGTTGAGGAACAAGAGTCTGAAATCCCCGAAGGTGTCAGTAATAAAGCAGCGCTGATCTGGACGGTGATTGGCTTAGTGATATTGCCTTATGCTGCCAGCATTCTGGTTGATTCCGCCGTTGATATCGCTAAATATTTTGGCATGAGTGATCTGGTGATTGGCCTGACTATTATTGCCGTCGGCACCAGTCTGCCAGAGCTTGCTGCTTCCGTAGCCAGTATCTTCAAAGGTGAAGATGATATGGCCGTCGGTAATATTATCGGCTCCAATGTTTTCAACATTCTCGCCGTTATGGGCATTCCGGCACTGATCAATCCTTCCGCTCTCAATCCCGCAATCATGGACCGCGATTATCCCATCATGCTTGGGGTATCCATCCTGCTGGTGATTATGGCACTTGGAAAGCGCCGCAGAATCAATCGAGTGGAAGGCGTGATTCTCCTTGCGAGCTTTATCGCCTATCAGGGCTATCTGCTTTATAATCTAGCAGCTTAACGGAGAGCTAGAATATGTCTAAAGCGTTTGATTATTGCGAAATTGGCCGCAAGGTTATTGAAATTGAAGCAGAAGCCCTGCAAAAACTCACCCAGTTTATTAATGGTAGCTTTACCCAAGCGTGCCAGCTGATCGCCCAATGCCAAGGTAAGGTGATCGTGATGGGAATGGGAAAATCAGGGCACATCGGTAAAAAAATAGCAGCAACCCTTGCCAGTACGGGGACCCCGGCCTTTTTTGTTCACCCAGGCGAAGCCAGCCATGGTGATCTAGGCATGATTGATAAAAGCGATATCATTCTGGCGATATCTAACTCTGGCGAAGCCGGAGAAATCCTGACGCTGCTACCGGTGATCAAACGTTTAGGGATCCCATTGATCAGTATGACTGGTAAGCCTGAATCGAGCATGGCTACCTTAGCCCAGATCCACCTGCAGATCACCGTTTCCCAAGAAGCCTGCCCGCTGAATCTGGCGCCAACCTCCAGTACCACTGCGACTCTGGCGATGGGAGATGCACTCGCCATCGCATTGATGGAGGCGCGGGGCTTTACGCCTGATGACTTTGCCCTATCCCACCCGGGGGGAGCACTGGGTCGTAAGCTCCTCATGCGGATCAGTGATGTGATGCATACTGGCGATCGCCTCCCCGTGGTCAACCAGCAAGATACTATCAAGGATGCCCTGCTAGAAGTCTCTCGAAAAGGGCTGGGAATGACAGCTATTATAGATAATGACCATACATTAATCGGCATCTTCACTGATGGTGACCTGCGTCGCCTACTCGACAACCGAGTGGATATCCACAACACCATCATTGGTGAGGTCATGACGCGCAATCCAGCGACCATTAGTGCCGATGTGCTAGCGGCGGAAGGACTAAAAGCGATGGAAGATCGCAAAATCAATGGCCTGCTCGTTACCCAAGCAGGCAAATTGGTCGGGGCATTGAATATGCACGATTTACTCAAAGCCGGAGTCATGTAATGCACATTGAAACCCTTTATGGCCCAGTCTGTCCGTCAGTCTTTGCCCGAGCACGCACAATCCAGTTGTTGATCTGCGATGTCGATGGCGTTTTCTCTGATGGCCGCATCTATATGGGTAACGCAGGGGAAGAGCTAAAAACCTTCCATACCCGCGATGGCTACGGTATCAAGTCGCTAATGGCGGCGGGTGTCGAGGTGGCTATCATTACTGGTCGTAAATCTGCGATTGTTGAAAATCGCATGGCTGCGCTGGGCATCAAACATGTCTATCAGGGCCAAGACAATAAACTAGCAGCCTACGACAATATCTACACCACACTGGGAATCGCACCTGAACATACGGCCTATATCGGAGACGACTTGATTGACTGGCCGGTTATGGAAAAAATCGGCCTATCGGTCTGTGTCGCTGATGGCCACCCGCTACTAGTCCAGCGGGCTGACTTGACCACCCACATTCAAGGGGGGTATGGCGCCGTTCGCGAAGTGTGCGATTTGATCCTTGAAGCCAAAGGGGAATTGGATAAACATAAAGGCTTAAGTATATGACCCTACAACGGCTACTCTGTGCACTACTGCTGATGGTGTGTGCATGGACAGGCTACTACCTGCTTGATAAACACTGGCAGGAAGAGATACAAGTTGCCCCCGATACGGAGAAACCGCTGTTTACTGGTAGTGTTGTGGCTAATACTGCTTTTAATGATCAAGGGATGCGTAGCTACCAAATTGAAGCTAACTACCTCGAGCATTTCAGTAAAAGTGGCAACACAGATTTTGTTGAACCCGTATTATGGGTCTACCGTGAAGGTACAGAAACCGAATGGCGGATCAGCGCCAATACGGCCAGACTGGATAAAAACCAAGTGCTACAGATGACGGGAAATGTCCGCATCTTCAATCTGCTACCCACATCAGCAATAAAAGTGATCCAGACCGATACCTTACGTCTCGACCTGATCTCGAAAGATTTTGATACCCCGGATCACGTCATCATTACTGGTGATGCCTTTGTGAACGAAGGCACTGGGATGCAAGGCAATATGGACCGTAACATCGCCACCCTATTGAAAAATGTAAAAGGTAGATATGAAGCTTTATAAATTGACGACCCTGCTCTGCCTCTGCCTCAGCACCTCAAGCTGGGCGCTGAGTAATGATACAGAGCAGCCTATCTATATCGACTCCGATAACCAAGAGCTGGATATTCAGAAAAATATCGTCACCTTTACAGGCAATGTTGTCCTTCGTCAGGGCAGTATCGATATCCGAGCCGATAAGGTGGTTGTTACCCGCCATGGTAAGAAAGACGCTCAGGAAACGATTGATGCCTATGGTAACCCTGCGACGTTTCATCAACTGATGGATGACGGCAAGCCGATTGATGGTGCAGCCAAAAAAATGCGTTATGAGACGGCAACCGAGTTTCTCAAGATGACTGACGATGCCATTCTGATCCAGCAAGGCAGTGAGATCCAAGGCAAAGTAATTAGTTACAAAATCGATGAGCAGAAGTTGGTTGCCGAGAGTGGTAAGAAAAAGCGTGTGACGACCATCCTACAACCCAACCAGTTGAATCAAAACAAGAAGTAATCTGACATGGCAACCTTGAAAGCACAGCACCTCGCCAAAAGCTACAATGGCCGCAAAGTCGTCTCCGATGTGAGCCTGGAGGTCAATTCCGGTAAAATTGTCGGCCTGCTCGGTCCTAACGGTGCCGGTAAGACCACCTCATTTTATATGATAGTGGGTCTGGTTGCCCGTGACGAAGGGACCATCACCATTGATGATGAGGATATCAGCTTGCAACCCATGCACAACCGCTCACGCATGGGGATCGGCTACCTGCCACAGGAAGCCTCCATCTTTCGCAAACTGTCCGTCCACGATAACCTGATGGCCGTCCTGCAGACCCGTAAAGAACTCAGCAAAACTGAACGTCAGGATAAGCTGGAAGAATTATTAGACGAATTCAACATACAGCACATTCGTAACAGCTTGGGTATGGCACTATCAGGGGGTGAACGACGCCGGGTGGAAATCGCTCGGGCACTGGCGGCTAACCCTAAGTTCATCCTGCTGGATGAACCGTTTGCTGGCGTCGATCCTATTTCTGTCATTGATATCAAGAAGATCATTGAACATCTTCGGGACCGCGGACTCGGTGTACTGATCACCGACCATAATGTTCGAGAGACACTTGATGTCTGTGAGCAGGCCTATATCGTCAGCCAAGGCCACCTCATTGCCCATGGTACCCCAACCGAAGTGCTGAATGACGAACATGTAAAACGTGTTTATCTGGGTGACCAGTTCCGTCTATAGTTAAAAGTAGGACGTACCTGGCGTTAGCCCCAGAACAGGAAAGTCACTCTTTGTTCCATTGGAGCTATATAGCCAACACCAACGATAACAACAAGGTACATACTGATATATGAAAACCTCGCTCCAGCTCAAACTTGGTCAACAATTGGCAATGACGCCACAATTGCAGCAAGCTATCCGCCTGTTGCAGTTATCCACCTTGGATCTCCAACAAGAGATCCAGGAAGCACTGGAGGCCAACCCGTTGCTGGAGCTGGAAGAGAGCGCGCAAGAAACGCTATCTGGCGAAGATGAAAGCACTCACCAGGATAACGCAGACAACGCGACACTCGACAGTCAGGATGATCCCAGCGACATCGATGATTTCGACACTTCCGATGCCATCGAGCAACGAGAAATGCCCGAAGAACTCCCGGTCGATACCACCTGGGATGATGTCTACAGTGCTAGCACCGGTAATACCGGCATAACGTTTGATGACGATATGCCAGTCTATCAGGGAGAAACAACGGAAAGCCTGCAAGACTACCTGATGTGGCAAGTACAGCTGACGCCATTCAGTGATACCGATCTGACGATTGCGACCGCCATCATTGATGCAATCGATGAGAAAGGCTATTTGGCCTGCTCTACAGAGGAGATCCTTGACAGCTTAGGCAATGACGATGTTGAACTCGACGAGGTCGAAGCGGTACTGAAACGCGTTCAGCAATTTGATCCTCTCGGCGTCGCGTCACGTAATCTTCAGGAATGCCTGTTGTTACAACTTGCAACCTTCCCACTAGAAACGCAATGGCTGCAAGAAGCCAAAATGCTGCTTACCGATTATATCAATCTGCTGGCCAACCGCGACTATCGCCAACTGATGCGAGACACCAAACTCAAAGAGCCAGAGCTCAAGCAAGTCATGCAACTTATTCATGGCCTTGATCCTCGACCAGGCAATCGAGTGGTTGCGTCTGAGACTGAATACGTGGTGCCTGATGTTTCTGTATTCAAAGAACATGGAAAATGGCTCGTGACCATCAACCCAGATAGTGTCCCGCGGATCCGGGTTAACGAACAATATGCCGCTCTCAGCAAGCAGACTCGCAATAGTGCTGATAGTCAATTCATCCGTACCCACTTGCAGGATGCTAAATGGCTGATCAAAAGCCTTGAAAGCCGCAATGAAACATTATTAAAAGTCGCTCGCTGTATTGTTGAACACCAACAAGACTTCTTTGAATATGGCGAAGAAGCGATGAAACCCATGGTACTCAACGATATTGCGCTTGATGTCGAAATGCATGAATCCACCATCTCGCGCGTAACAACGCAGAAATACATGCACACCCCGAGGGGAATATTCGAGTTAAAATACTTCTTCTCCAGTCACGTCAGCACAGACAACGGTGGTGAATGTTCATCAACGGCCATTCGTGCGCTAGTCAAAAAGCTGGTCGCCGCCGAAAATCAGGCTAAACCGCTGAGTGACAGCAAAATAACGACATTACTGGCGGAGCAAGGGATCATCGTGGCAAGACGGACCATAGCCAAATACCGCGAGTCTCTTGGGATATCACCGTCTAATCAACGAAAACGTCTGCTTTAACAGACGACAACAGAAGGAAGAGATGTCTATGCAAATTAACCTTACTGGCCACCACATTGAAATCACCCCCTCAATGCGTGAATACGTAGAGTCAAAGTTCAATAAGCTAGAGCGGTTTTTCGATAAGATTAACACCGTCCATGTCATCCTCAACGTCGAGAAGTTACAGCAGGTCGCAGAAGCAACGCTTCACATTAACGCGGGAGAAATCCACGCCAAGGCGGATTCTGAAAATATGTATGCCGCTATTGATGCATTAACTGATAAACTGGTACGTCAACTTAACAAACACAAAGATAAGCTCAACAGCCATTAAATCATGCAACTGAGTAATGTATTGAGCCTGGACTGCACCAAAAGTGCAGTCCCTTGCTCCAGCAAAAAGCGTGCCTTGGAAATTATCAGTGAAATCGCTGCCGAGCACCTTGACCAAAACCCTCAGCCCTTGTTTGAGTGTATGCTCAATCGGGAAAAAATGGGCAGCACCGGTATCGGTAACGGCATCGCCATTCCTCATGGTCGTATCAACAACAGCGATCAAGCAATTGCGATTTTGATCCAATGTCAGGATCCCATTGAATTTGATGCTATCGATAACCAACCTGTTGATCTGCTGTTTGCCTTGCTTGTCCCCGACGACCAGTGCACAGAGCATTTGAAGACCCTCTCCTGTATGGCTGAAAAACTCAGCAACAAGCAGGTCTGTAAACAGCTACGCACCGCAAAAAGTGACGAAGAGCTTTATCAGATCCTAACCTGTGATTCATAATGCACACCACTTACTCCCAGCATGTTAAGGACAGCCATCCATGATGTTAATGGTCGTCAGTGGACGTTCCGGATCCGGTAAGTCTATTGCCTTACGGGTACTAGAGGATCTGGGCTACTACTGTGTAGATAACCTCCCCGTCACCCTGCTACCACAGTTCATAAAAACACTGCAGGGTAACCAGCAGAATGTCGCCGTCAGTATTGATGTCCGTAACATGCCTGCCGAGCAAGAGACGATCAGCCAAACACTGAACGCACTTGGCAGCGACGTTGATGTCAATGTCATCTTTCTTGATGCTGACGACAAAGAGCTGATCAAACGCTACAGTGAAACCCGTCGCCTGCACCCGCTATCTCGAGACAATATGAGTCTGGAGCAAGCCATTCAGTCAGAGAGTGCATTACTCACTGAACTGAAAGAGTGTGCCGATCTGGTCATCGATACCACCAGCAAATCCATTCATGATCTCAGTGAAATGGTTCGCGCCCGCGTATTAGGCCGCGATGCCCGTGAGCTGATCATGGTCTTTGAGTCCTTCGGCTTTAAGCACGGTCTGCCGAGTGATGCCGATTATGTATTTGATGTTCGTTTTCTCCCAAATCCTCACTGGGTACCAGAACTCAAGCCACAGACGGGTCTGGACCAAGCCGTCGGGGTATATCTTGCTGGCCACCCTGAAGTTAACCAGTTGATCTATCAGATCCGAAATTTCATCGAAACCTGGCTGCCGATGCTAGAGAAAAACAATCGGAGTTACCTGACCGTCGCCATTGGGTGTACGGGAGGACAACACCGATCAGTATACGTTGCTCAACAACTGGCGGAGCACTTTCGTTATGAAGGGCATCAAGTACAAGTTCGTCACCGGACTCTGGAAGCAAAATAATGTCGTTTGCATCCCGTGAGTTATTCATTAAAAATCGTCTTGGCCTACATGCCAGGGCTGCAATTAAATTAGTGGAGCTGGCGCAAAGTTTCGAATCCAGTATTACCATCAGTAACAGCGAGAAAAGTGCCACCGCTGACAGTGTAATGGGGCTACTCATGCTAGAGTCCGCTCAGGGGCAACAAGTTCATGTCAGTGCAGAGGGAGCCGATGCAGTGCATGCATTAGAGGCCATCAGCGAGCTTATCGAGGCAGGCTTTGACGAAGAAAACTGATATTTAGCTACAACGAATGTCAATAATTGATGAATTCTTCATTTCCTCTCAGTTCTGGTGAGACAACCGCCTCCTTATTGCGTTAAAATTCAGCTTATTGCGACGTTATACCTCAGAGTGATATCGGGTTACCCAGCCTTCTCATCATTACTGACGGTATTTCGCATCAGAGTCATTTGGGGTACCACAAGTAATGGCCGATGTTATAGAACAAGATCCAACTCATCAAACGCTGCAAGAAGTCAACCAAGCGCTTGAAAACGGCATGTTTGTCCATGTCCGCCGTATGCTCCAAGACATGGAGCCGGAAGATATTGCCCATCTGCTCGAAGCCTCTCCCCCCAAAGAGCGTCAAGTCCTGTGGCAACTGACCGATCCTGAAGATCAAGGTGAAATCCTTGATGAACTATCAGAAGATGTCAAAGACGGTATTGTCGCTCAAATGGCCCCGGATAAACTGGCAGCCGTGACCGAAGGCATGGAAACCGATGATGTTGCTTACGTACTCCGTAGCCTGCCCGATCGAAAATACCAAGAAGTACTGGCACAGATGGACGCCACCGACCGCCATCGCGTCGAGAAGGCGCTTGCCTATCCCGAGGAGAGTGCTGGCGGGATCATGAGCACCGACTTCATCACTATCCGTGGTGATGTCACCGCTGATGTGGTACTGCGCTACCTGCGAATGAAGGGCGAATTACCTGAAGCGACCGATGCGCTCTACGTGGTCGATCAGAACGAAAAGCTGATCGGTTACCTCTCGCTCTCAACACTGATTACGACCCAACCGGACATCGAAATTCATGATGTTATGGAAGATGCAGACGAAGCCATCCCAGTTGATATGGACGATGGTGAAGTGGCTAATCTGTTCGAGCGACGTAACTGGCTCTCCGCCCCGGTCGTTGATGCACACTATCAACTGGTAGGCCGTATTACCATCGATGACGTGGTTGATATTATTCGTGAGGATGCCGAGCACTCGATGATGAGTATGGCCGGTATGGATGATGACGAAGATACTTTCGCCCCAGTGGTAAAATCGGCCAAACGACGCAGCATTTGGCTCGGAGTCAATGTCCTTGCCGCTCTTGCTGCAGCCTCCGTATCCAACATGTTTGAAAGCACGCTTGAACAAATGGCGTCCATTGCTATTTTAATGACTATCGTCCCCTCAATGGGCGGGGTGGCAGGAAACCAGACGGTTGCCCTCGTGATCCGGGGATTAGCCGTTGGCCACATTGGTGATACCAACACCCGCTGGCTACTCAGTAAAGAAGCCCGGGTCGGCTTGTTAAATGGTTTGTTATGGGCTGTCATTATCGGTGGTGTTGTCGTGGTCTGGAAAGGTAACCTACTGCTTGGCGCGATTATCTCCGGTGCAATGCTCACCAATTTAGTGGTTGCTGGCATCGCGGGAGTCTGTATTCCTATTATGCTCAAGAAGATGAAAATCGATCCAGCGCTAGCAGGTGGAATGGCCCTGACCACCATCACGGATATTGTCGGCTTGTCCGTCTTCCTTGGTTTGGCCACTCTGTTCTTAGTCTAAAAGGCCCTAACAGCTGCCAGATCATGCTTGATAACATAAAATAAAAAAGCGAGTACCTAACTGGGCACTCGCTTTTTTGTTTGATCATTATCGTGACGTTACCAAGCCGAGCAAGCTCGGATTACTCACCCGCAATCTTCATGCTATCAAGCAACATCGAACCCGTCTGAATTTGACTGCGCATTTCGGTATCAGTACCGATTGCCACAATATTACTCATCATCTGCTTAAGATTTCCGGCAATGGTAATTTCACTGACCGGATATTGGATTTTGCCATTTTCAACCCAGAAACCGGCTGCGCCACGGGAATAATCACCTGTGACGATATTGACGCCCTGACCCATCAACTCCGTAACTAGTAGTCCGCGATCCATCTTTTTCAGTAACTGTTCAAAGCTCTCACCCGTTGACTTCACTAACCAGTTATGGATCCCGCCCGCATGGCCTGTTGGCTGACGTCCCAGTTTACGCGCTGCGTAACTGGTCATCAGGTACGTCTGCAAGACACCATCTTGAATAATTTCCCGATCAAACGTCGCCAAGCCTTCACTGTCAAAGGGGGTACTCGCCATACCGCGCAGAATATGCGGACGCTCGCTGATATTCATCCATTCAGGGAAGATCTGTTGATCCAGTTTATCTAGCAGAAACGAGGACTTACGGTACAGGTTAGAACCACTGATCCCCATCACCAAATGACCAAACAACCCAGTGGCAATATCAGCAGCAAACATCACCGGGGCTTCTCGGGTAGACAGCTTACGCGGGTCAACCCGACTGGCCGTACGTTCTGCTGCATGACGACCCACCGCTTCTGGTGTCCAGAGATCATCAGCTCGGCGAGCCGAAGTATAGCTGTAGTCTCGCTCCATCTCGCCATTTTTGCCAGTCGCTATCACACAGCAGCTGGTACTATGACGGCTTGAGGCGTAGCTTGCCAACATACCATGACTATTACCATATACCCGGATCCCATAATGGCTATCATAGCTCGCGCCATCACTTTGTTTAATCCGTGGGTCAAAATCCAGCGCGGCTTGCTCTGCACGGGCGGCAATTTCAGCTGCATGATCCGGCTCGGGTTCATCAGGGTGGAACAAGTCGAGATCGGGAATATCTTTGGCCATCAACTCAGCCGGGCCAGGTCCTGAAAATGGGTCTTCCGAGGTATAACGAGCGATTTCCAGTGCTGCCGCAACCGTTTGGGCTATCGCCTGCTCACTCAGATCCGACGTCGAAGCACTCCCTTTACGCTGGCCTCGGTATACCGTAATACCCAACGCCCCATCGCTATTAAATTCAACGTTCTCAACTTCGCACATTCGGGTCGAGACACTGAGCCCGGTGGTTTTATTGATCGCCACTTCCGCCGCATCAGCTTGGCGACCAGCCAATTCTAACGCCTTTGCCACCGCCGCTTCTAACTCAACGCGCTGCTGAGCAACCTGTTCTTTCACATCCATACTTTTATATTCTCAATAATGGATTTACCCAGCTGTCTCTCGCAACGCCCCGGATAAGCCAATGAAATCGGTATTACTCTTAGGATAACACTGACCGTGCTGATTTTGTGCCCCAAATCACGATTAAACTGGTAAAATAAAAATCAAATGTAATAGCAATGAGCCTGTTATGAGCCGTAAGAATCAAAAAGCCCCATGGGAACCTGAAGAAGAGATCATCTGGGTCAGTAAATCTGAGATGAAGCGTGATATGGATGCCCTGCAAAAAATGGGCGAAGAACTGGTTGAGCTAAAGCCAGGTGCGCTGGCAAAAGTGCCGCTAGATGAAGATCTACTAGAAGCGGTTAAAGATGCTCAACGCTTCAAAAATGAAGCCCGCCGTCGCCAGTTGCAGCGTATTGGCAAGCTGATGCGCCAAGTTGAACTAGAACCAATCCAAACGGCATTGGATAAGCTAAACAACAAACATTCGCAAACGACAGTCATGCTCCACAAGCTGGAGAAAAAACGTGACAAGCTGATCGAAAATGGCGACAGCATGATCAATGCGATTATGGTTGATCATCCGACAGCCGACCGCCAGCACTTACGTCAGCTTGTTCGTCAAGCCGCGAAAGAAAAAGCACAAGAAAAACCAGGGAAAGCCTACCGCGAGATCTTCCAGATCCTCAAAGCGCTGTACCTTGAAGACTGATGCACTTTTCAGTTAAACAAAAATGCCAGCCCTGATAGGCTGGCATTTTTTATATCTCGATGTTTATCTTATAAGCGTAAACATAACTGTCGGTTATATCACAACAGTCAATAATAACTATTGAGTACCGCCTACCGTCATTGATTCAATTTTCAAGGTTGGCTGACCTACGCCTACAGGCACACTCTGCCCAGCTTTACCGCACACGCCGACACCACGATCTATCTCAAGATCATTGCCGACCATTGAAACCTGCTGCATCGCTTCGATACCACTGCCGATCAAGGTTGTCCCTTTGATAGGGCGAGTGATCTTACCGTTTTCGATCAAGTAAGCTTCTGAGGCGGAAAACACAAATTTACCCGACGTAATATCGACCTGACCACCACCAAAATTCGGGGCGTACACGCCCTTCTTAACACTGGCGATGATCTCTTCCGGCGAATGCTCACCCGGCAGCATATAAGTATTGGTCATACGCGGCATTGGCAAATGCGCATAAGATTCACGCCGCCCGTTACCTGTTGGATCGACCCCCATTAAACGCGCATTGTGTTTATCTTGCATGTAGCCTTTTAGCTTGCCGCCCTCAACCAGCACATTGTACTGACCGGGGGTGCCCTCATCATCGATATTAACCGAGCCTCGGCGATCTTTCAGGGTACCGTCATCAACAATGGTGCACAGGCTTGACGTTACCTGCTGGCCCAACTGACCTGAGAACATGGATGATCCCTTGCGGTTAAAGTCACCTTCCAAGCCATGACCGACCGCTTCATGTAAGAGAACCCCCGGCCAACCGGCACCCAATACAACAGGCATAGTCCCCGCGGGAGCCTCATCAGCATCAATATTGATCAGCGCCTGACGCAGAGCTTCATCGGCATAGTTCAGCGCAATCGACTTACCATTCTCTTCACCAAGGAAATATTCGTAGCCATAACGACCACCGCCACCCGCACTACCGTGCTCGCGCTTATCGCCTTTTTCAATCAATACACTAATAGACAAACGCACCAGCGGGCGGATATCGGCAGCATAAGTCCCATCCAGTGCCGCAACTAAGATCTGCTCATAGACACCATTAATGCTGACAGAGACTTCTTTTGCCATCGGCTCTTTAGTGCGAATATAGCAATCAATTTCTTGCAGTAATGCGATTTTCTGGTGCTTATCAAAACTGTTAAGAGGGTTAACCGGATCATAAATGCCTGCATACATCGTCGGTACAAATGCTTGTACCTGACCATTACCACCACTACGGCTGATCCCTCGCGCGGCTTTCGCACTTTGGGTTAATGCCAACTGGTTGATTTGATCAGAATAGGCAAATCCGGTTTTCTCACCAGATACCGCACGTACACCAACCCCACGGTCAATATTAAACGAGCCATCTTTAATGATGCTGTCTTCCAGCACCAGTGACTCATGCCAGCACGACTGGAAATAAATATCGGCATAATCAATATTACGTGCCGCTACCAGACCCAGTGTTTGGTTTAGCTCTTCACGTCCCAGCCCTGCTTGGGCTAGCATGGTATTCTCTACAGTTTCCAGCGTCATTAACTTTGCTCTTGTGATAATTGCCAACCTGACAGCTGTCAGTTAGCTTTCGCGTTGGTGAATACCTAATCTGGCATGCTCGACCAATGGCATATTTTTTCGGATGGCGGCACTGAGAGTTAAATCAATATCAGCCACCATCACCCCGGTTCCCTGCTGCTGACAGGCAACAATCTGGCCCCAAGGATCGATGATCATTGAGTGCCCCCAGGTTTCTCTGGATTCATTGTGCTCTCCCCATTGGGCAGCCGCAACTACCCAACATTGGGTTTCAATCGCTCTGGCCCGCAGCAGCAATTCCCAGTGCGCCTTACCTGTTACTTTGGTGAATGCCGCAGGGACAACAATAATATCGGCCCCTTGCTCACGTAACGCAGCATAAAGCTGTGGAAATCGGACATCATAGCAGATAGATAGACCTATCTTGCCATACGGTGTCGAGACCACTTTAATCGCATCGCCAGCTAAAAACGTATCCGACTCACGATAACTATGATGCTGATCGGCAACCTCAACATCAAACATATGCAGCTTATTATAATGACCCCGACAATCACCCTGATCATCAAATAACAGCGCAGTGGTCGTCACCGCCCCCTCAGGCTGACGGATCGGCATCGATCCAATCAAGACCCAGATCCCAAGCTGACGCGCCATGGCGGCTATCTCATCTTGCAGAGGGCCCGCCCCAAGCGGCTCAGCATGGCGGTGATAATCCGCCCGCGAACCGAACACTAAACAATTTTCCGGCGTAACAGCCAACTTTGCCCCCTGCAGCTGCAATCCCTTGAGCTTCTTTTTCAAGTGCTCAATATTCGTCACAGGATCCGCCCCCGAGGTCATCTGTACGATGCCAAATTTAGCCATTACACCTTCCTTTTGTATGGCGCTGGTCGCCTCTTGTCTATCACCACCAGCATTGGTCCTTTATTCTTTTGCTTTCTTTTTCAATGACTCTGGTACTTGGTATTCACCGGTAAATCGTGATAACTCGGTCACCACAGGAGCATCAATCGGCCCTTCTACGTTGTAGTTTACCTGAGTAAATACATCCAGCACTGGTGCCAGTACCGTAGAGATCGCAAACACATAGATCGCCGTCTGAGGTGCGACAGCAAATGCCGTCAGTACCGGGATCCCAGAGGTAAAATCAGGGATAAACTTAACGTGTGCATCCACGGTTTCATTGACAAGATTAGCACTTCCCTGAATAAACATATCACCAGCCAGTGCTTGCATCTTGATATCGTCGGTCTCAAATACCCCATTATCAATGCGGCCACTACCTCGGATATAGTTAAAGGCCAAGCCATCATCAAAGATACCGGAAAAGTCCAGTTGCATCTTACGGATCAGTGAATCAATACTAAACAGACCCAGCAAACGGCCAGCCCCTCCAATATCACTGATCACTCCCTGACCCGTTTCTGATTTCAGCTCACCGGTCAAGGTTTCACGGTGCATCGACCACGGTGCCCCCTGCCATTGAATGGAGGCATAAGTCGAAAATTCGGCCCCCTGGATCCCACCCGAAATACCAAAACGGCCCATCAAATCCGAACTGTTTTTACCTTCAATATCAAAGGCTATCTGGGTTTCGCTGCGATCGCCATGCAGGGCCCAATGCCCATCAAGATTTAACGTGGTGGCACCAGAATCAATGGTAAAGTTTCTCAACTCTAGCATATTCGTTTCGCGACGAAGTTTGCCTGAGACTTTGCCCAATCGATATCCCTGCAACCAAGCATCATCCAACTGTAAATCCAAGGCTGGCATATTGGCCATCATACTACGATCAAAGTCCGTCACCGGAGGTACGTCGCTCTGCGGCTGATATTTGGCCGTTGCAGCAGCCTCCGCGGCGTTATCGTCAACTGGCAAGTTCAGATGTAAGGTCGACAGATCAATCTTAAGCGGCTTTCCTTGTGGCCACTGTGCCACCCCTGTGGCTTCTCGGCTGTCGAGGTCAATTTGCCACAATGATGGCTGGTGTTGCGCGTAGAGATCCACGTGGTTCCAGTTGAGCGATGCCAGCTTAAGCTGCTTCACCTTGGCCGTCACCCGAGTCGGCAACGGTAACTCAGGCATTATCGTCGGCTGTCCCGGTATCGCCTGTGCTTCAACCTTATCCACCACCTCGTTCACTAATGCAATCCAGCGATCACCATCGATATGATCACTCACGATACTCACACCATGCACACCATGCGCCATCGACGGTAACGCGACGGGCCCAATGGCCAGTTCACTGGCATCAATCACCAAACGATCCGGGACTAAATTCAACTTCACCTGTGAGCTCACATCCAGTGCGGTCAGTTTAGCAATCAGCGACTGCTTATTACCTGTCACAGCCAGATTGACCTCCTGCTGACTGCCCGCATCCAATGCTAGCGGGTAAGGTAACTGGCTGTCGACATTTGCAAGTGCTGCGCTAAGATCTAGCTGGTAATCAAAACCGATATCATGCAGATTCACCCCAATGTTACCCTGCCACTGGCTGCTGCCACTGACATTAGCAAGCAGTGGATCCTGAAGCTTTTTCTGTAGCGCCGCAAGCAGCCAATTACCCTCTAAACCGACATCAACCCGATAACCACCGCGGGCGACACTATTACCGGTAAAATCAAGCGTAATGGGCTGATCCAGTAACGATGCCGTTATTCCTTTTGCTTCAACCACATCATTGTCAAAGTGGATCTTACCGCTAACATGCTTCAGCGGGATCGGCGGGGTATCGAGCATCACCTGATTATCCACCAGTGTGGCCGATCCCCATGCTCTGACATCGGTACTGTCAAACGGGATATCCAGTTTGAACGATGAAGTCACCGGACCATCGACCTGAACCGTCGTTAACGCCGCCCCAACCGAATCAACCAACGGTGTCGCCAGCATATAATCACGCACTTGCTTGCCATCAGCTGCAACATCAATGGCCAGCTTAAGGTGGCCATTTTCAATTAGCTCGGCCTTGCCCGTGACCCGTGATGCCATCGCCCCCATGGTTTTAGCATGGTGGCCATTGAGGTACATAAAATCATTTTCAAACAACAGATCCAGATCCAGATCCGTCAGCTCCGGCCAGGCGGTATCAAAACTAAACATGCCTTTACGGATCGGCACAAAAGCTTGAAACACGCCATCATGATGCGCATAAGGAAAGGTCTCTAAGTCACCGTACCACAACAGTTTTACATCTTTCGCTCGGCCGCCGCGAATGGCCGTTGAGAGGTAGTCGGTCAACTCATGCCCTAACGCGGGTGTGGGCAGATAACGCCAGGTTTCCCCAACCTTATTCGCTGATGCCTCACCATAAAATGACAACCATGCGGGAGCATCTGCGGGGAAATCCAATCGAAACTGGCCATCGGCTTTAAGGTGCGGGGTCGTCACCACCAAGTGATCGCTCCACAACCGCCAACCGTCATCTCCTACTTGCCAGTAGGCTGTCACATCACCTTGACGGATCGGTAACGGTGCCTGAAAAACGTCACCATACGGCAAGCTATCATCAGTAAGAGAAAGCACAGCCCGGCCTTCAGCCAGACTCCCCGCCACCTGAGCGTTCAACTTATGAATGCCGGGTAATAATTCCCATTGATTCACGGCCAATTGCAGGGCATTAAACGAAAACCGGGGAGCATCAGCACCCGTAGCAGCAATTCGGATATCATTGACCAAGCCTCGCGGCTGCATTTGCGTCAACATCTTGGCCGCCGTACTGTCTGGCGGAAGAAAGCTTACCAATGGCTGTAAGGGGGCTAGAGATAAAGTATTCATCGCTAATTGCCAGCCCTCTGGCTCCCATCGGGCTGCCACATCCAAAGCCGGCCACTGTGACTGATCGGTCTCAATCACCATTTGATCGGTGTTAATTCGCCAGCCCTGTCGCCCGTCTGGACGCGGGAGCGGAACAAGGTTAACAAGTCCATTCACGATCTTTAGCTGATGCTTATCATCCCCTAATTGCCAGCGGAGAAAACTATCATCCAATGTCATTTGGCTCTGTAGCAATTGACCATGATCAACCGTTAGCCAAACTTGGGCATTAAGGTTACTGCCTGTAACATGGGCATCAGTCAGCAAATCACTCAGTAATTCTTTATTCAGCCAAGGGGTCAATGACAGGTTACGAGCTTGTACATAAATCTTACCCGAGAGTTCAGACCATGTTGTTTTATCTGATAAGTTAGCAATCACTTGCATCTGGCTAAAATGGGTATCAGCAATGCTGATTATCCCTTCTGCCCGCCGTTGACCGTTATGCACATCCCACTTAAGCTGCTGAATATCAATGGTCAACCGCTCCCCCGCAGGAGACGTCAAGGTAATATCAGAATCTCGAATGGAAAACTGTCCCAGCTGAACAAATAGTAATGATTCAATATGACGAATAGTCGCCATCTGACTATCTGCACGGGAGGTTGAAGCGGCGGGAGAGAACGCATTCAGTTGAGTAAGATCCAGACTCATCTGATCGATGCGCAAATCGCGAAATACCGGGCTTACACTCAATAATGAACGCACCAGATCCAGTTGTACTGAGACGTCTCCGACCTGCACGACCGATCCCGGGGTATCCGGCATGTTGACGCTAACCCCTTGCAGCACTAAAGAAGGGCCTAAGTTACGCCAAGATCCTTCAACATGGGCAATCTCTAGGTTCATTTCCACCTGTTCAGATACCCATTGCTGGATCGGTTCTCGGTAATCATTAAGCTGGGGAAGGATAAAACGCAGGCCGCTAATCGCAACAGCGGCCAGTACCAACACTGTCAGTACTAGCCACATTACGCCACGCACCAGCCGAACTGGAACTGTCGTCACTCAACTGCCTCGCGATTACATCATTACAACGTCAAACTGCTCTTGGATATACAGCGGCTCTGGTTTGATTTTTACTTGCTTGCCAATGAAAACTTCTAGCTCAGCAAGGGCATGGTATTCATCCCCAGCTAATACCTCACCAACGGCAGGTGATACATAGACTACAAACTGATCCGCATCATAGGCACGGTTAACTCGGGTGATTTCACGTAAAATTTCATAACACACGCTTTCAACCGTCTTCACTGTGCCGCGACCTTCACACGTCGGGCAAGTGCCGCACAGTACATGTTCAATACTTTCACGGGTGCGCTTACGGGTCATTTCAACCAGTCCAAGCTGAGTGAATCCATTAATATTAGTCTTCACCCGATCATAGGATAGCGCTTGCTCTAAAGCGATCAGAACGCGGCGTTGGTGATCAGTCAGTGACATATCAATAAAGTCAATAATGATGATCCCACCAAGATTGCGTAGTCGTAACTGGCGCGCAATGGCTTTGGTCGCTTCAATATTGGTATTGAAGATCGTCTCTTCCAGATTGCGACGGCCGACAAAGGCTCCCGTATTGATATCCACCGTCGTCATGGCTTCGGTTTGATCAATGATCAGATAACCGCCCGATTTCAGCTCTACCTTACGATCCAGTGAGCGCTGAATTTCATTCTCGGTATCATACAGATCGAAAATAGGCTGCTCACCCGGATAATACTCCAGCTTATCACTCAGCTCTGGCACAAACTCGTCGGTAAATTCCTTGAGTTTTTCGAACCCCAAACGGGAGTCAACCAAAATGCTGTCAAGCTCAGTACCGACAAAATCACGTAAGATACGCTGCGCCAGACCCAACTCTCCGTACAGCATGGATTTCGGCTTATATTTGGCTCGACGTTCTAACACTTTGCGCCATAAATGCTTGAGGAATGCGGCATCCTGAGCCATCTCTTCCGAGGTCGCCCCTTCCGCAGCCGTACGGATAATGAAGCCGCCTAAATCGTCGCAATACTCATTCACGACGCTTTTCAAACGCTCTCGCTCAGCTTCGCTCTCAATGCGCTGTGATACGCCGACGTGGCTGGCCCCTGGCATAAACACCAAATAGCGCGACGGCAGTGTTACATCCGTCGTCAGGCGTGCGCCTTTGGTACCCAGTGGATCTTTGACCACCTGTACCACTAAATCTTGCCCCTGACGGACAAGTTCAGAAATATCGCGAACTTGAAATTGTTGCTTCTCGTTTTCCGCCACACATTCCGTATGGGGAACAATGTCTGACGCATGAAGAAACGCGGCCTTATCCAAGCCGATATCAACAAAAGCAGCCTGCATACCCGGCAACACCCGGCTAACACGACCTTTGTAAATATTACCAACAATACCGCGTTTAGATTCACGTTCGATATGTATTTCCTGGAGGGTGCCCGCCTCAATCATAGCAACGCGGGTTTCGCTTGGCGTTACGTTAATTAGCAGTTCTGTGCTCATGGTTGCCTCTAAATTTATAAACTTAAAAAGTTTTGAACCATGATGTCGGTTTCCACTAACGGTAACCCCACCACAGCGTAATAACTGCCATCGATACGCTCGACAAACTTGCCACCAATTCCCTGAATGCCATAGCTACCCGCCTTATCCTGAGGCTCGCCGCTCTGCCAGTAGGCTTCTATTTCGTGCTCTGACAGCGTTTTAAACCAGACGTCAGTCACCACTAACTTGGTTTGCTGTTGCGCTGGTGTTGCGAGAGTCACTGCGGTCATGACCTGATGACGACGCCCTGACAGCAACTGCAACATACGCTTGGCATCGTCAAAATCCTTGGGTTTTTCGAGAATAGTATTATCCACGACCACAATGGTATCCGCACCCAGTACCGGGCAGTGATCCGCCGTTTTATTGACCCCAGCCATTGCCTTATCCATAGATAGCCGCTGAACATAATCCGCCGGTGATTCATGAGGCTGGTGCTGCTCTTCAACATCCACAACAACCCGTTCAAAATGGTAGCCAAGCTGGATAAGGAGTTCTTTGCGGCGCGGAGAGCCTGAGGCCAAATACAGTTGCGGTATCGACATGATATCATTCATTCAGTTTGGTGTGATAAATCAATGCGATCCATTCAAGTTAGCTCGCTGAGTATGGTTACACCCTAGCATTGAACAGATCGCATTGGAAAATAATTTAGCGAATTGAGAGCTTCCGGCGCATCCGCCGTAATAGCAGGAACAACCAAGGCCACAACAAAAAGTTAAGCAAAACCGCCCACAATCGTTCCGGATCAAAGGTAATGGCTGATACCAAATATTCCGCCCAAAACTCAACCAGCTTACCCGCTAGCGTCAGCAAGGCTATCAATATTGCCTGCTGCCATAAAGAGAGATTACGCAGAATCTGAAAATTCAGTGCGACAATATAGCACAGCACTGACATCATCAGCCCTCTGACCCCCAAAGTGGATCCCAGCATGAGATCCCATAGCAGGCCTAGCAATAATGCTGTCCCGACATTGACCCGGTGCGGCAAGGCCAATACCCAGTAAAATGCCACCAAAATCACCCACGAAGGCCTAAATGGCTCCAGCACTCCGGGCCAAGGGGCAATTTGCAAAATCAACGCCACAATGAAAGACAGCCAAATCCAAAGGCGGCCATGAGCCCGACTATTTGCCACTTTTGAATTCTCCTTCGGTTAACGTTTCACGCGGGGTCGGCCAGACCAATAACAGGTAACGCAAACGGTCGAATTCGACCGTTGGGCGTGCCTTGATCTGCGCAAACGGACGCTTATTATCAAAAGAAAATTCCGTCACATGAGCGACCGGATAGCCCTCAGGGAAGCGTCCGCCAAGCCCAGAGCTCACCAGCAAATCCCCGACTTCAATATCGGTACTACTCGGCACATGCTCAAGCTGGATTTGATCTATCAACCCACTGCCCGAGGCGATCACTCGAATATCATTACGCACCACCTGAACAGGAATAGCATGTGTTGGGTCAATCAATAATAGTACTCGGCTATTATGGGCCCCAACATAAGAAACCTGACCAACAATGCCTTTTTCATTGATCACTGGCTGACCTTCATAAACGCCATCAACTCGGCCTTTATCGATCATCACCTGGTGGCTGTATGGATCGGAATCAATAGCCATGACTTCAGCTATCAGCTTTTTTTCATCACGAACAAAAGGTGAGCCTAATAGCTCTCGAAGACGCTGATTTTCTTGTTTTAACTGGTCAAGCAGTAACACGTCACTCTGCTGAACCAACAATTCGCGCTGTAATACTTTATTCTCAGCCAAAAGTCGTTGATGGGAGCTCAATTGCCCGGATACACCATCCAGTAAATCACGTGGCAAATTCGCAGCATACTGCAAAGGAGAAATCGCCGAGTTCAACAAATAGCGAACATTGGCGAAGGCATCAAGACGACTGTCGGCCAGCATAAGGCCGACCGACAGTAAAATGGCAAGAAACAGGCGCAATTGCAGGGAAGGCCCCCTGCCAAAGATAGGTTTCATTTAACGCGATAACCTGTTTGTCTGCATACCCAAAAGGGCATTATTCTTCGCTAAATAGATCGCCACCATGCATATCGATCATTTCCAGCGCCTTACCGCCGCCACGGGCAACACAGGTGAGCGGCTCATCAGCCACTACGACTGGAATTCCTGTTTCTTCCGTTAGCAGGCGATCCAGATCGCGCAGCAGTGCACCGCCACCCGTCAATACCATGCCACGCTCAGAGATATCAGACGCAAGCTCTGGTGGACACTGCTCAAGAGCAACCATCACCGCAGAGACAATGCCAGTCAATGGCTCTTGTAGCGCTTCTAAAATTTCATTGGAGTTCAGGGTAAAGCTACGAGGTACACCCTCAGCTAGGTTACGGCCACGCACTTCAATTTCACGCACTTCGTCACCCGGGTAAGCCGAGCCGATTTCATGCTTGATACGCTCAGCCGTAGCTTCACCAATCAGGCTACCGTAATTACGGCGTACGTAGTTGATAATCGCTTCATCAAAGCGGTCACCACCAATACGCACAGACGATGAGTACACCACACCGTTCAGTGAGATAACAGCCACTTCCGTGGTACCACCACCGATATCGATCACCATTGAGCCGGTCGCTTCAGACACGGGCATACCTGCGCCGATTGCTGCGGCCATTGGCTCGTCAATCAAATACACTTCTCGTGCACCCGCACCTTGTGCCGATTCACGAATCGCACGGCGCTCAACCTGAGTAGAACCACAAGGTACAGCCACCAGCACGCGAGGGCTCGGACGCAATAAGCTATTGTCATGCACCTGCTTGATAAAATGCTGAAGCATTTTCTCTGTCACGTAAAAATCAGCGATAACGCCATCCTTCATCGGACGGATTGCTGCAATATTACCCGGCGTACGACCCAGCATCTGCTTAGCATCGTGACCGACGGCAGCGACGCTCTTAGTTGCTCCAGCGCGATCCTGACGGATCGCAACGACTGATGGTTCATCTAGTACGATGCCCTGTCCTTTGACATAAATAAGGGTGTTGGCGGTACCCAAGTCAATAGACAGGTCATTAGAAAACATGCCACGAAGTTTTTTAAACATAGTCTTCGGCTAATCCTGCAAGCATACAAATTCGTTAAATTGCGCTAAATGTATCAAGGGGGGCGGATCGAGACAAGGCAAGGATTGTCAAACCTGCCACAGATCCGCATTTTATTTAGTTGAGCAATGTATTAATGCCCTTTTCACCACGATAAATGACGCGATCGTTGCCACGATGAGCGCCGAACGTCACCAGCGCGGATGGATTTTCATCACCGAGGCCTCGCCAATTATACAGCAACCAAGGCTGTGATTGACCATTACGAGAAACATGCCCAGCCTCACAGCTAATCACATTGTCATCGGGTTTGACTTTACCGGGTTGGGTACTGACCAACTTCTGCCAGAAACGCACTTGCTCTCGGTACAACGGCTGCTGATGTGGGATCGCAATAAAATCACCGGAATCAGTATTGCCTGAAACCACATGACCCGCGCCTAACGTGTAAGACGCGCTCTCTATCTCATTGTCTGACTGAGCTAGCACCTGTTTACAGGCGTAGCGGCCATCAAACTGAGATATATTGTCAGCATGATTACGCTCAAATTCCATCCCGTTCCAGTATTCAGTCCGTAGCGGAATAGCCAGCTGACTGAATGAACGCCCGCCGACATCATCCATGACCATCCGCCCATAGCGGATATCCGGCCGTGAGTGCCATCTCTGACCAATTTGGGTTGTGACCGCATCCACGACCTTAAGTTCACTCTCCCCCTCTGAATCACGGGTATAAGACCAGTCAAGAGGATCATGAGCCGGTTTGATAAACAAGCCCATCCGGGTATTGGTGGCATCAAACGGTCCGTCAGGTTGACTGACCCGCATATCAGCTGCGCGGTTACCTTCGGTATAATGACGCACAAACGTAAACTGGCTGTCATCAACATTCAACAGTGAATCACCATTATCGCCTTTTATCCATGCTGAACCCGGCCATGCCCATGTATAAGGAGCCCCGGCTCGCGTGGCGTATTCCACTCGTGGAGCCAAGGTATTTTCAGCATCTTCCGGTTGGGTCACATCCGCAACCATTAACTCGACACCCGCTTTATTTGCATCAGCAAACAGGCGATAGTTTTTCACGGCATTACCGGCAATATCTCCCGCGCCCTTCGCAAAAGCGCCTACCGAGAAATTAATGCTAAACGGCTGATCCATGTAAGCAAAGCCTGATTGCCCACTCGGATAGCTGAAGCTATCGCTATTCAACTGAAAGTATTTCGGATAAAAACGTCCTACCTCTCGGTATCCCGGATTGATATCCATACCCAAGTAGCTATCCGCCGTATCTGCCGTTAACTTAATGCTGCCCACTTCACTCCAACTCAACGCAAAAGGCTGACTCTTGAGTGCGGTATTTGGCTTGGCTTCCCCCCCCATAAGAGTGCCAGCAACAGCACCTGATACCGCTGGGCTCATTAGCGTATGGGTTAACGATACCTGCGCACGGGGCGCCTGCTGATGGTAAAAGTTTTCAGTTACCAATCGGCCACACATCCCCGAGCTGTCCACCGCGGCTTGAGGATCGCGAATAGACACGTAACGATCGCCGCTTTGCCATATCACTGGTTTCACCACGGTATTAAAGGTTTCTCCTGCTGCGATAAAACCGTTACCACTGCGGGATGTCCCATTCGCCTTTTCGATATCTGGCAGACCTGAACGGCATAACGCAAAGGTATAGGGGCGGCTATAAACTGTTGCCGTCCCCACTAATCCATCCCACCCGCTGGGTAATTGCTTAGGCGATACTGATGATCCCGTCAACGCAGCGATATCACACTTATCCTTGGTACATGTTGGATCGGATACGGTGAGTGTCAGCTCACCGGCATCCTGATAGAAAATAGGAATATTGGCGGCAACCCCATTATGAAAGGCGAAAGACCCACTGCTTCGCTGCCACTGCCTGGTCCCGGCGGTATTCGCTAAAAAGATTGCATCGTGACGGCTATTGCTTACTGCTGGCTGATTATAATCCGTACTGAATGTCAGCGCTTTGGGACCGGTATATTCGTTGATCACACTATCACCACTGCTGCACGCCATAGCTTTGATCGTAATGGTACTCGGCATTCCCGCCACTAAGGGCACCGGATTGGGGGTAATCGTAAAGCCCCCAGGCAGGAACTGATAGCTGCCAGTAGGCACAGGGCCACTCAACCCTTCTATGGTGGCGGTGACGGTCAATTCACCTAAATGATCACTGGTGAACCACAACGGGATCTGATTTTTAGCCGCTGGCGATACCGCAAGACTGAACGTCTCCCCATCACGGAAACTTACCCCTGGATTACTCGCATTGATCTCACGCGTCGACCAATGCCCCGCCGCGGGTTTGCCTTGCTTCGCGCGAATAGTGACTTGGATCTCGCCATCAAACGGTATCCCACTGCCGTTATCTGCCGCCAGCGACAATAAGATCTGTTGGCTGTCACACAACAAGTTTTGCTCAGAGGTTGGTGATAATGACAGCTCAAAATCCGGCGTGGTTTCAAAACAGCTGCTCTTACCGTTGATCACGGTACTGGGTGCAAAACTGCTACTATTCATTTCCAGACGGGCTGCAGTCACCGCACCGGTGACAGAAGTGACCTCACAATTTGAACGGCTTGAGCACTGTCCACCAGCCATCGTTACTGTGCCTTCTGAATACACCAAGCCTGTGATTTTGCTGCCTTTACTCAAATCAACATTAATGGCATTAAAGTAGCTAGTATGCGCATAAATCTGTACTGAATCAGGAACACCATTAATCGGTGACAGGGTTGAGTAAGGACCAACCGTTAATTGCTTGGTATGGATCACCACCTTGCCATGCGTCACAATGTGGCTGCTTGAATTGATATTAATCGTTTCAAACCAATAGGTACCGGGGTACAGGTGCAGTGTTGTCCCGTTGTTGAGATCCAATAAGCGAATTTTCTCACCGGCACCATCACGCAACACTTCAGTTTTAGCGGTATGATTGCCCATTGCGAACGTACTGTATTCCGTCAGTGTATTATCACCCGTGTACCACGGTGCATTTCTGCTCGCTTCAACAAAATCCCCCAACTCTAATTTCTTTGCCCAACGATTAGGCTGTGCTTGCCCGGGAAAATTACACTGTTCGCCATCACAGTTATTGCGACCGTTCCCAGCAGTACGGAACCATAAGTAACGATTCCCCCTCTCTGCATACGTGCCAGTGATTAAGGCTTCATGTCTCAGAAAAGCTTTATTCCTATTGCCATTCCATTCCCATGTCTGAGCTGGTCCGGGAAACACATCACAGGTATCTTCACTGACCTTGCGCTGGAACGCCATAAAACCAATTTCTTCATCATGGTGCTTTCGTTCCGTGTCTTTATACAAGTCTTCATCATTGACAAAACTCACCTCGTATTCGCCCGGATCATCCTCTTCAGCTTCTAAGCGACAGAGGCGAAGCCAGCCGCCGTTCGGGCCAAGACGGGAGTTTTTCGACGCAATAATAAAAGGCAGTTCAGAAAAACCATACGGTATATCTGATGTCTCTTCACACTGGCGCAAAACCGATTTCGTCACCTGATCAAATTTTTTAAGATCGTTAGACAAGGTATTTTCTGTCTCTCCCGCCCCCATCGCAAACTGCAGCCCTTTGTACGTCCCCCGTCCTTCTGCAACTATATAAGCCACTTCTCTAGATGTCCCGGTATAGTGCCCCTGGGCCCGTAATTCTGAACGATCCAAAGCAACGTATGCTCGATGAGAATCCGTGTCGACTAATGGCACTATCGGCGTGATCCACTGTGCTTCATCCCCCAGTTGATGGGCCATACCATAACCTTGAATACTGACTAAGATCCCAGGATGATCAAATTCACGTGAATAGTTTAGAGGTGTGGTAATATTTCGGTAGTTTCCACCCTTTCCCGCTAAATACTTATTCACATCAATGCTACCCGCTTCAATCCGCCCTCGTTCACCCAGATTCAAGGTGCCCGGCTCGATCGCAAAATACCGCACCGTCTGCATCGGTATGGTCTCAAGGCAGTAGTTTGTATTGGTATTTGGAGAACACTTTTTCCCCATCGGCTCCAGCTTGATATTGTTCTTTAACGGCGCGATATACTGGCGAAACGTTGCTCCAGTGGTGGTAACATCAATTAAGCGCAACGTGGCGGGAGCATCTCGTCCATCTCCTTCCGTAATCGTCGGCATCAAAAAGACCAGAGGTTTGGTGGTGAATGGCTTATCAAATTCAATCTGGCAAGACTGACCATCATGGCCAAAACAGCTGGCAAGCCCCTGATCGGCCAATTTATATTCACCAAACTGAAACTCCAACGCCATTGCCGAAAAAGAGCACAACGCGCAGAGAAACAGTATAAGGGTATGGATAATTTTCATTCTTGGTTAGCCTCTAAATCCTTCGCCCAGGTCTCTTGAATACGGGTTGTCGCAAAGTTACCCGTGCCACAGGTCGCGCGACTTTCCAGCTGATATTTATGGGCGGGTTGGCCATTATCACTATACTCAGACTGGGTGCAGGTCACCGTTACACGCTGACAGGAAAATGCACTGGCATTGAGGGTATATTGGGTGCAGGCAACCGGAGACGAAGCCTTCTGTCCGAGTGGAAACAGTTTGCTCAGCACATATTCATTACCGGAATGCGCGGCATACCAGGCCCGGGTCGAAAACACTTCTCGGGTGGTCAGATCCTGTCCGGACCAGTCAATTCGAATCATTGCAGCCGCAAATAACGCCATCACGGTAATAACAAATATCGCCACAATTAAAGCGCTGCCACGCTGCTTGCTATAAAACATTCATCACCTGCACGGTATGATCATAACTAAAGGTTTCACCACTTTTAGGGTTATTCATTATCAGGCCAATGTGCACCATGCCATTGTTTTCTAATCCTGCGCCGGCGGCATCAAAATCCATGGCTTTGATATGTTCACCCAGTACAACGTCATTTCGCATCAGTAGGTTTCCCGCTTGGCAATAGGAGACCGAACCGCCATAAACATACGCACGCTTCGCAGGAGAGGTGAATGCGAGAGGACGATCAATAACAACAGATACACTACCACTGTCGGGCTTTCCTAACGTCACCTGATTGATATGATTAGGATCGAACTGATAACTACTGGCTGATGGTAACCCCACCGCAAGGGCAAGATTCCCCCTCTTAGGTATGGCTAACCAATCGGCTGCCGAACCCAATGTCGGTACTATGCTGATCGTGGTTGTAGAGGGATCACCCTGATAAAATCCCGCATACCGGATCGGATAAAACGACAAGCAACGGCCATTAACCTGAATGCTATTTGGGGCTGCGTGGCGAATTTCCCGGGTCATTTTTTCCAGAATAAAACGCGCTTCGGCCTGAAAACGATCACGACTCACCGTGCTGATGTAACCTTCGGTACCAAGCTGAATATACCCGCCAATCGCCAGCGATATGATCCCCAAAATCACTAGCGCCATCACCATTTCTATCAGGGTAAAGCCTTGCTGACGGAAAACAAGAATACGCTTAGCCATCAGTAATTACTCCGGTAGCCGACAAAGTCATACTGACCATAGCGGCCGGTATCAACATCAACCACAATCCGCTTATGGTGATGAGGATCCCCTCCGGTATCGCTTTGAGGCTTTAATCCATCGTCATAGGTAACGTCCACTCTGACGGTCATATTATGATATTGATCGTTATTCGCCGTATCGTCGGCCAGCAGGTTATCCACCTCCCCCCGCCAAGGATAGTGTTGACTGTTATAACGCTGGCCACATAACGAAAAATCGCCCCAGCAGCCATGAAAATCATCCACATCATTGGCGACACCGGGTACTAATCCCCAGCCGAGCTGCTTATTGGTCTGCGGATCCAGATACTTGAAATATTCAATACTATTCCCTTGTGCATCGACTTTATCGCGAGGCCAGCGTCCTGATGCTTCAGGTGTCGTGCAAGGATTCGCACCTTTTTCACCACAGCGCACCACACTGTCGCCAAACGGGTCGGACTGCTCATCAAATTTACGCGCCAAAATAGCATTGAGAAATGCATTACCCACCGCTGCCGCCCGCGCTTGATAGTATGAGGTCGCTGAACGCTCTGCCTGTGGAAACAGAAAACTGGTCAAGGTCACCATAGCGATCCCGAGGATCACGATGGTAATGATCCCCTCAATGAGGGTGAAGCCCGATTGCCGTTTACCCAATAGCGGTCTATAACGTGCAGTCATTGATATACCCCTCGCTATTAATACACAGGCTAGCCTGCTCACCGTTGCGGGCCGTGATGGTGATTTCACAGCGCGTCTCGGTACAGACTCGCTGCTGTTGTCGGTTTTTTACCGTGGTTGGGCGGCCGAGCATATCGAAATACAGGTCAACGGACCTAGTATTGGGGTGCGCACCGTCTTGAAACGTAAATGAGACCCGATCTGCTTCTGTGGTAAGCATTCGGGTCGAGGTGGCATTCGCGCTACAGGACGGAGAGGCTGGCGTTCCCAAGGCTGACGGTTTGACGACCAACGCAAGACAAGTATCCGGAGAGGCTAGGTTAACCGGGTTATTCATACCCAACAGCTGGATCTGTCGAGCCATGGCTATCGCTTGGTCGCGAACCACGATGGCATCAAAGCTGCTGCGGCCAATCAGACGTGACATAGCCGTCACACTGAGGATCCCCAGCAGGATAATGACAATAACAAGTTCGATGAGAGTAAAGCCTCTCGGGGATCTGGGCATGCAGCACCCTGAATATATATATGGACGGGAAGAGGTGCTATTTATTAAGCGCATGTACCATCACGCGCTTAATAAATAGCGCTCAACGAGCGCTATTTATAGATTAGTTGGCGCTAGCCTCACAACCATTACCTAATGTGACAGATGTAGTTGCAGCTGCGGAGCTGGTTGCTTGTGTGTAAGTCACAGTACAATTTGATGTGGTTTTATTACCTTTGTAGGTATAAACAACATTGTTACCGCCTTCTGAAACAAATTGCCAGTCATTCTGTAGGCCATTAACCACAAGGTTCAGTGCAGCAGATGTTGCAGCGGGGTAACCATAAACAACAGGGATACCGGCCACTGTCTGACCAGATGCCACGCTTTCTTTGCCTTGTACTGCTGCTTTACCAAATGTAATGCCTGCAGCACCTTCAATTGCACCTTTCAAGCCCTGAAGAGCACTGGCACGCGCATCATCTTGCAGGTTCAAAAAACGTGGTGCAGCAGTCACTGCCAAAATGCCCAAGATTACAATAACAACCACTAACTCAATCAGCGTAAAGCCACCTTGACGTTTCATACATTTCCTCTTTGATTAATATGAATACATTTAACGTATTTCTGTTTGCACCATGCCCTTAGCAGGCTGGTAAGTAAAATAATGACCTGAGGTCACATTCGTTGATCCTTTGCCATCACTACCCGCTGATGCCAGCTGATAGTAACGACATGCATGCTGACTGCCTTCAGTCACCAGCTCGGTATAAAACAAGTTATTGCCATCTTTGGCATCCGTCAGGGTACTGGTGACCTTCGGCGGGCTTTGCAATAGATTACCCATCAAATCAACGCAATCGCTGACTGTCATGGTGGCAATCGTTTTATTGCTCAGCGAAACCGGGTAGCCGATACGAGGGGTATTGGCATCACCTTCCTGAGTCAGGTAAATATCAGTGCCGTCGTAATCGACCATATTGCGGCCATCCGTCTCTGGTCGGCCATATGCTTCCCATTGCGCACGAACTGATAGTACTGCGGTTGCATAGCTACCTGCGACCCCTTCAATAGCCGCTTTCTTGGCCTCATCGGTCACATTCATGAATCGGGGTAATGCAACCACCGCCAATAATCCGACAATAATAATGACGATGACCAACTCGATTAAGGAAAAACCCGCATTTTTATTCATCATCACCACCAACAACTACTCTATATTGTCAAATCAACGTCACCGTTGTTCGGGTGGCGTCAAAAAAACGTTAGTGTGCATTGTCTCATTTTCATAGAATAATGCCAGCCATTTTCCATCACCAACCTGGTAATAACATGAATTATAAAAGCCTGATCGCACTTCACTTTTACTGATTACGTCACTGTATTTTACCGGTGCGACTCTGGATGAGAGTAATTCCCATGTTTTTGCGCAATCAACTTGCCCATTCTGCCATACGACAGGCCAGCCTTTTTGCGTATATGCATAAGGAATTCCATCAACAACAGCATGAGATGGCTTATGAGCAAACTCCCACTCTTGGTGCAAAGCAGAAGCACTGGTTTGCAGGGTCTGCGCCAACACTTCTGCCCTCACCTGTATCGCTTTATCATGAACCGAATGTGATTCAAATAACAACACACCAATCAGCAACAGTATGACCGCCCCCCAGATAAAATAACGGGGATACCGAGAGGAATAATAACTAAGCACCGCGGGCGACATCCAGTAACCCCCACATCGGTAAAAAGATCCCTAATGCGAGTAACAACACCATGCCAGCCACAACAACCAGCAGGATAGGCTCAATTCTGGCGGTTAGGGTCTTAAGATCATAATCGACTTCGCGATCATAAAAATCTGACGCTTCAAGCAGCAGATCATCAACCTGACCAGTTTCTTCACCCACCGCTATCATCTGCAACACCAGCGGTGTAAAGACCCCTGACTGACTTGCGGTACGCGCAATACTGCTGCCGCCTTCAATGCCATTTTTCATCTCAATCAGACGCTTTTCCAAATAGCGATTACCCAATGCTTCTGCAGCCATTTGAATTGCCGTATTAAGTGGTACCCCGGCTCGAAGCATCAAAGCAAAAGTGCGAGAAAAGCGCGACAGCTGGGCACGATTAATAATATCACCCACAATTGGCACTTTTAATCGCCAGCGATCCCACTTCTCGCCGCCCGCCGCAGTCTGACGCCACATCCGGATCCCAATCCAGCTCACAACCAAGGCCCCCAACATCAGTGGCCAGTAATTGACAAAGAAATTTGAGGTAGCGATCAAAATTCGAGTTGGCAACGGTAATTCAACCCCGAACCGACTGAACATCGAGGCAAACTGCGGGATCACCTTTATATTGAGGACAGCCATCGCAATCATGATGGCGGAAATCACAAAGATGGGATAGCGCATCGCCGATTTGATCTGGCGGCGAGTTTCCATCTCCTGCTCATAATACTGCGCTAATTGGAGTAGTGACTCGTCAAGCCGACCAGTATTTTCACCGACGCTGATCATTGAGATAAACAGATCAGAAAATACCCGAGGGTGCATTTTCATCGATGATGACAATGCCTTACCATTGGTCAGGTCAATCACCACCTCATCAAGCGTCTGTTTCATCAATGGGTGGCTGGTGCTCTGCTCTAACCCGCGGATAGCTCGAAGCAGAGGGATCCCTGCTTTGGTCAGGCTATACAGCTGACGACAAAAAATCACCAGTACTTCCAACGGAATCCGGCTCTTGAACAGCTGTTCGAAATCCAACCCGCCAGATTCACTTCTGCCTTCACGGATCTCAAGCAGGATGATCCCTTGACGCATCAACATATCGATAGCCGCATCTTGAGACGACGCCTCAATTTTGCCGCGCTGCAAATCTCCCGAGGCGACACGGCCACGGTAGTTAAATACTGGCATTACAGATTCCTGCTAACGGTTAAACAAGGTCGGTGTCAAAAACGTCACCATCCCCCAGCAACAATACCTCATCAAGGCTTGTCACCCCTTCCAACGCCAACTCCATCGCCGTTTCGACCAACGGCTTATACCCCTCTGACTCACGCGCCAGTTGGGTAAATAACACCGTATCGCCGCCGCGGAGAGCGTCCATCATAGCCGTTCTCATCTCTAGTAATTCGAACACCCCGATCCGTCCCCGGTAACCCGTAAAGTTACAGCTCTGGCAACCATGGCCATGGATAAATGATCGCCCGACATGCGACGGGAAACGAGCTTTGAGCCACTGTTGTTTAGCTTGATCCAAGACTTCCGGCTCACCACACTCACGGCAGACTCGGCGCACCAAGCGTTGTGCCAACACTGCACGTACTGCGCTGGCCACCAGATAACCAGGCGCTTCCATATCAATCATTCGCAGCGCACTGTCAATCGCATCGTTGGTGTGCAACGTCGAGAGCACAAGGTGACCTGTCAGGGCCGAACGAAGACCTATTTCAACGGTCTCCTGATCACGCATTTCCCCCACCAGAATAATATCGGGATCCTGACGTAAGAAGGTACGCAGAATGGAGGAGAAGCTGAGACCAATTTTGCTGTTTACCTGAACCTGATTGACCCTTGGTAAACGATATTCAACCGGATCTTCTGCGGTGATCAGCTTCTTACCCGGCTTATTCAATTCATTGAGGGCACCATACAGAGTGGTGGTTTTACCTGAACCGGTCGGGCCGGTGACCAAAATCATACCGTGAGGCCGTCGCAGCTGGCGGCGAAAGCGCTGTAAAATAGCCTCCGGCATACCGACTTGTTCTAAGCTCAAAATCCCCGCAGACTGGTTCAGCAAACGCATCACCACCGATTCACCATACTGAACCGGCATGGTCGAGACCCGCACATCCACGGACTGCCCCCGGACTTTCATATTAAAACGACCATCCTGTGGCAGACGTTTTTCCGAAATATCCAACCCACTCATCAGCTTAAGGCGTAACACCAGCGCCGATGCCACACTTGATTCCTTGAGCAAGGTCTCATGCAGCACGCCGTCAACCCGTTGACGAATACGCAATACATCACTATCGGGCTCAATATGGATATCTGACGCCCCGACCTGAATCGCATCTTCAAATAGCGAGTTAATCAGCTTAACAACGGTGACTTCATTTTTATCACTGTCATCAAAACCAAAATTGTAATCAGAAACATTCTGGTGCTCAGCCTGAAGCTGCTCAGCAAAAGACGCGATTTCCTGGGTCCGGCGATAATAGCGGTCAAACGCGGCGATCAACTGGTACTCAGGCGCAATCACCAGCTCTACCCGATATTGGGCCAGCTGGTTATATACCGCTTCTTGAGCCGCGAGATCGGCAGGATCACTCATCGCAACCCGAACCGTACCATCACGCTCACTGATCACCAGTGCACGCAGGCGACGGGCATGTACTTCCGCCAACAACTGCACAGCATTCATGTCGACGGTGAGTCGGTTGAGATCCACCAACGGAATATCAAGCTGCTGCGCCAAAAACTGCAGCATCTGCTGTTCTGTCAAGAACCCCATACTGATCAGGGTATCACCCAACTTACGACCCGTTAACTGCTGATTATCCAGCGCACGGGCAAGCTGTTCAGGCGCGATGATCCCCTCTTCGATCAGGAGATCACCCAAGCGTTTACGTAATCGAATTGGCATGGTTACCCTTCCTGATTCCCCAGCACCGTAAGACGCTGCTGAATAAATTGCTGTGACTGATTGGAAATTTGTCCCATGAGCAGAGCCTGTTGATAGGCTTGGCGCGCCTTGCTCAGTGCTTGGCTGCGCTCGAGCGCGATACCTAACCCCATCCACCAGCGGCCATCATAGGGTTCGTCTTCGACTAAATGCTGATAGCTGCTTAGCGCCAGTACATTGTTATTTAATTGCTGTGCCAGCGCACCGCGCATGGCCAGATAGTCACGACTGCCATCTCTGGGTAGCTGATTCAAGACATTCAACGCTGCCGACTGCTGAGACTCATTGAGCAATAACTTAGCCATCGTTAAGCGTAACTCGGGTTGTTCTGCATCCAATGCCAGACCTTGTTGTAAGGTTGCCAGCGCTTGGCGAGACTCTCTACGGCCATAATACAACGCTGCCAGCTTCTGCCGTGCCTCAACCCATTCAGGCTGATAGGTAATTGCCGCATCAAGAAAACTGATCGCCTTACGGCTATCACCCTGCTTCAGGGCTTTTTCGGCTTTTTGATACTCAATCTTGGCCAGCTGTGCGGCATTGAGCTCGACAGATTCAATCATCAGCCCTTCGGCCTCGTCATCAACTTGCACGGTGGTTACCGGTGCCGCGACAGGGCGCGATTTTGCATGCACAGTGGGTGTTGATGCCCGTTGAGGTTTAGCGACAGGCGCAGGCTTAACAACACTCAGCGAAGGGCTGTTATGTGTCTTCGTTTGAGCCACTGCGGCTGTCTTTGGTTGCGTACTCTTGACTGTCGTTGCGTGTGTGGCGCTCGGCTTCGACGCTATCTTCTGAGCGGTTTGCGTCTTCATTTCAGCCTCGACCTCTTCTGACGGAGGCATGACCTGTTGGGGCTCTTGAACCAAAGAGGACGATTCCCCCTCAGTGTGCGCAGTGGCAGGCTCCACATGGGTTGATATCACGGGTACGCTCACAACGGGCTCTGCTGCCATCGCCATCGCCGGGGCAACGGGCACAACTGACGCCGCAACATGAACAAACGTTGATTCAGCCTCTGCACGTTCTGCTGGAGAGCCCTGCCACCAGACCAGACCACCGACAAGACCCAGCGCGATCACGCCGACACCAGCAAGCCGCCAAGGCTGTGGCCGCTCTATAGGCCTAATTGCCGCAGGCTTTAAGGCTATCGGATCATGCCCATTTTGCCGTTGGCTCAGGGCGTTTAATTTCTTATTCAATTCACTCATTGGTTACTGCCATCCCCATAAAACCGGATACGTCCACCGAGGCTGACGTGCTCCCAATGTATCTCGGATAGCCAGCAATACGGCTTCGCGGCCAGCTATCGGGTTATTCTCACTGCAGGCAGCAATTAATGCCTTGTGACACAACTGGTTGATCAGCCTTGGGATCCCCCGACTAGCCAGCCATATTGCTTTATACTGATTAAATTCAAACAGTGGCTGCTGACATCCGCTCAAGGCGAGACGGTGCTCAATATAGGCCACGGTTTCAGCCAGGTCCAGAGGTCGCAGACTGCTGCGGAAGGTGATCCGCTGGCGAAACTGACGTAAGTGGTGCAGTGCCAACCGCTCATCTAACTCCGGCTGGCCGAGCAACACAATATGCAATAATTTCTCCTGCTCAGTTTCTAAATTACCCAGCAAGCGAATCGCCTCCAGCGCATCATCCGGCAATGCCTGAGCTTCATCAATCATGACCACAACCGTCCGCCCAGCAGCCTTGCGTGCTAATAAGGCCTGTTGCAATTGATCGGCCAACAAACAGCGGTCACTCGCCGCATCAACACCTAATTCTCTGGCCAATGCAATCCGCAACTCTAGCCCGGAACTGGCTGGAGTCGGTAAATAAGCCAGATCGCAATGAGCCGGAAGCTGGTTGATCAGCATCCGACAAACTAAGGTTTTTCCCGTACCCACCTCACCGACAATCTGGATGATCCCTTCACCCATATTCAATGCGGCCAACGTCATCTCGATAGCTTCAAGATGCGGTGGTAAAGCATGAAATAATTGAGTATTGGGCGTCAGGCCAAACGGCGCTGACACCATCTCGAAATGGGACTGATACATGACCTATCCCTCTTCTGGGAACCACTCATTGATCAGTGCTCGGGAACGTTCGATTTCCTGGTGCCAGGTTTGCTCTCCAACCACGGTCGGTTTAAGCAAAATAACCAATTCCGTCTTAGTCTTTAATTTATTGATATTTCTAAACAGGTTACCAAGCACCGGAATATCACCCAGCAGTGGCACTTTCGACACTTGCTCTGTCGTGGATGATTTCATCAATCCACCGATCACCACTACATCGCCGGAGCGAGCATGGATCACTGAGTCTGATTCACGGATTGAGCTTTTCGCTAATGGCAGTTTATAAGTACCGTATGTATCGCCCAGTTCAATATCGCGCACTTCGGTTTCGACATCGATCACTGCAGGGTGAACATGCAACAGCACCCCACCTTGGTCGTCAATCTGTGGCGTAACATCCAATGAGATCCCAGAGAAGAAAGGGGTCAATTCGATATCCGGAGATGCCGTGCCACCGTCGCTATTCACTTCACCGCCTGAGATATCGGTAACGAAATATTGATCATTACCCACTTTAATCACGGCTTTTTGGTTATTAGCCGCGGTCACTCGCGGGCTGGATAAGACGTTAAGATCGCCTTGGGTACCCAAAAAGCTCATTACCGCATCAAAGTTACCATCAGAAATCGTGACATTCGTTTGCCCTCCTAACAGGGCTGAAATCTCATTTCCACCTGGCAGCATCTGCGGCAAAATATTTCCCGCAATATCTTTCACCACTTGCCCAGTACCAAAAGTAATATCCGTACCACCAATGCTCTTGGTGATATTGCCCCAGTTAATCCCCTGCTGGTAACCATCGCTTAGGGTCACTTCCATGATTTTTGCTTCCAATACCACCTGTCGCTTCAGACGCTTTTGGGAGATACCGAGAAATTCCTTCACTTCACGCAACTCATTCGGATAGGCGCGTACGGATATCACACCTGCCTGTGGCGAGACGACCACACTGCGCCCCTGACCGGTGCCAATCATGGCCTGAATCGCTTTTTCCAGCTGCTGCCAAAAATTGCTTTCAGTCACCGTTTCAATCGTCGTACCACCCGTGGTCGTACTGGAACTTCTGTCGCTGCTACTGCTGCTGTTATCACCGCTATTGTTCGAATTATTATCGGACGATCCTGAATCACCGTTGGTGATCGATCCCGTGGTCAGCGTTGTTAACGACACACCACGACGCTGCAACTGCAGGTAATCCACTGGGATCACTTCAGTGCGCAATGTCGCAGGGAAAACCTGAATAATATTGCCTTTGCGGGTCGTGCTATAGCCATAGATATCAGAGACGACATTCAGCACCTCATCCAAGGTGACATCCCGCAAAACTAAAGATATACGCCCTTTCACATCAGGATGGATCACCATATTAAATGGTGTTCCCTTCACCAAGCCGCCAAAAAAGGCTTTGGCTTCGACATTACGGGCATTAACTCGAAAACGCTTTTCCAATACCGCCTGACTGGTATAGTCCGCCCCATCCAGCGTCGGCATCAAATCATTATTCACTGCATCGGGCAGATCCATTAATGGCCGACTGTTTGTTTCATTAACCGCCTGATTCAATGCTCCCTTTATCGCCACAGGATCTCGATGTCCCATATTGGTCGAACATCCTGTCAGGGCAGCAATGACAACGGCTACAACTATTCCACGCATGTTTACCACTTCTCGCTCTATTCTGACTTTATGTTATCGGCGAACATTTCCAGCCGCCATTGTCGGCTACCTCGCTTAAGAATGACCTCGTCATCCTCAATACGAACAAGAGTATACCCACTGATCCGCCCACCAGGACGCACCGTCGTGTCATTGAGAATGGCACGACAATCATTTCCCATTGCATTACAAAATGTACTTTGCAACTGCGGCAAGCGCACTTGAGCAGTACGTGTTTGAGTGACAGGTGCTTGCCAGCCCAATGGTGCTGTCGGATCCTGACTCGCGGGGGCTTTTGCCGCCCACACAAACATCAACGCCATCAAGGGAGCGGTCATCATAGCTGACTTAACCACCGATAAAATCCTCACTTTCACCCAAGGTATAGACTTCCAATTGGATATCAGCCCACGGATAGTTATCCACCTTATAACTCAGACTTCGCCAGTAGTATTTAACCGATAGCTGCTCTAACTGTTCTAGGTAAGCGACAACATCGAAATAGCGACCGCGCAAGGTTAACCGAAGCGGATGAATATAATAACCATGCTCATCGGTACCAACTAACTGTACGGGAGGCAAGGATTCCACGGCCTTCAAGTTCAACCGCTTAGAACGTTGCAGAACTTGCTCCATTACCACAGCCATTTGCTCCGGTGCCACCAAACTGGCAACACGATCACCTAGCTGATTTTCCAGTACCAAATTTTCCTGCTTAAGCTGAGCTATTTTGGCATCAATCTCTGAATCCGGATCGGTTTTTAATTTACGCTCTGTCACCAACAACTGGTTAGCTTTGGTCATCACCGAATTATTAACCGAGATCAGCTGATTTTTAGCCGACTCTAGCCGTGTCATCTGCGGTTCAATGACCAATAGAAATCCGACAAATAATAAAGCGATCCAACCAGACACCGCAATCAGCCACTGTTCACGGCGAGTCAGCATATCAAATTTATCGCATAGCGATAGCCAACGATTCATTATTGATTACCTCCTGCAGCAATAGGGCTTCGCTCTGCCTGTAACTTAAACGTCACGGTATTGTGCTCATTACGTCCTAATGTCATCCGCTGGAAACGCCGATCCGCCAGATGCGGATAGTGCTTAAACATCTGCAACCAGACTGGGACGGCATCAGGCGATCGCGCTAACCCTTCCATACTGAGCTGTTGGCCTGTTACCTGTAATGACTGTAACGAAATATCCCCATTCGCGGCATCAGAGAGCTGTTGCATCATGCCGGCAAAGCCGACCTTCAGTCGCTCATCATGCAGAGCTATCGCCTGCAGTGCCTCTTTTTGTGCGGCTAGGTGCAGCTCAAGCCCATCGGCCATTTTAATTTTCAACGGGCTGGGAACATGCTTGGCCAATGCCGCATTCGCTCGCTCAAGCGCCGCCACTTTTTGCTGAAGTTGGCTATTTGCGGTAGCCAGCTGCTTCTGCTGCTGGTGATTTTGCCAACCAAACCAACCTGCTACGGCGGCTAGCATCACAATCACGGCCCCCCAGCTCATGACTAAATGCGGTAGGGTCAATAACTCAAATTTGGGTTTTAACGCATCACTATAAAAATTGATCCCACTGTGTTCAGGCTCAATGACCGCCGCAAAAGCGATCCTGAACGCATTACAGTTAAGTGTGTCGTGCAGAGGTTTGACCGCCTCTACCTTAACACTCAACCGCTGGCTCAGTGCAGCTGCCAATTGGACATCATCATCGTCATCGCAAGAAATCAATAACTGAGTAATCGGTGCATCACGCAACTGGGCGCTGAGAAAGTCCAGAGAGCGCTGCAGCTCCAGCGCTAGGTTGTCGAGCTGTAACCCCTTTTCTAACTCTTGATCGGCATCTGTAGCCAATAGCGGCACACTGAAACCCCGGAGTTGACGTTGAAAACATAAGACTTGTTGCTTAAAAGCCGAGAGTTGTAAATTACCTTTACCTCGGCGATGGAGCATCAACTGGCTTTGACTAACATGCGTGAGTTGTCCCCACACGACCTCTTCAGCCGACACCGTTTCAAGCTCACAACCCGCCTCACGACACGCCTTTTCTAATAATTCAATGTAACGCCGTTGGGTCGAAAATACCTGCAGTCGCTCTTTGAGCGGAGCCAAAAAGCCGTCTGCCACCAATGATTGTGGTGGCTCATTAACCAGTTCCCGGACCAAATAAGGTAATGCGGTCGGATATTCCTCTCGCGGTAATTCTGGCTTATCAATCAGCATGCTCTGGTACAGCCCATGACCTAGCACGAGCCGCAACCGTCGCCCTTTCAGAGGGTGTTTATTGAGCAAACGTTGAATAGCATCAGGCCAATCAGCGACACCATTGATCGGTAACTCATCCGTTACCCATGCCTTATTTACCTGATAAACCAAAGCAATCATATCGGCAAACAGTGCTATACCAGCCTCAGGCGAATGCTTTTTCTTTTTGAATAGATTTATTAATAACATCTCTGGCTTCTAAGCATTCTCAGGGTATAGCCCCAATAGAAATACTACTGACTTAATATTGATTTAACACTCTGTCAAGGTGTCAATAATTTGACCATTATAGTGATATTTCAATAAATAGCTATTTATTGAAATATCAATACCTTTTCCGAAACAGTGCCCGTGAATCTTCATTGGATAATGAAGGGGATTCTGTAGATATTTCTGCTGAAAAATAGCGCCCTTGTCCTCCTTTTACCCCCAGTTGTTTTAACACTTGCCACTCTTTAGCGTTTTCAACGCCAACCGCGATCACCTGAACGTCAGAATCAGCGCAAGCCCCCAACATGCTCCTGACGAATAATTGATTTTCTTGTCGGAGGTTGATTTCCCGCACTAAACTCCGATGTAGCTTGATATAATCGGCACGGATATCCTTAATGTAATGAGTGCTGACAATGGTACGCCCAGCTTGATCGACCACTAGTTTACACCCCAATCCAACCAGCATCTTCGCTACTGGTCTTATTGTATCGAGATGCTTAACCAGTCCCCTTTCCGGGATCTCAAAAGACAACCGATTGAGCACTGTTCTAGGTGTCTGTAGCAGCTCAACCCGCAGCCACTTCACGAAGGCCTTATCTAGCAAAGCCTCTGCGCTTACATTCACTGAAATCACTTCAGTCACGGGCTCATTTTTGAGCATCAGCAATGCCTTTCCAATCACCAGACGATCCATTCTGGCACTAAACCCAACCTGTTCGACGGCAGTAAGAAAGCGTGATGCTTTGATCAATAAGCCATTTTCATCCTTGATCCGAGCCAGAAGCTCCCGATGCAGTACGGTACCATCCAGTAAGATAGCGGGTTGCTGATAAAGAAGCGGGCCATTATTACTAAATACCGCATCCAATAACGTCCGCCAGCGAACGTTGCCTCGACCATCTTCAAATTGCTGATCTTTCTTAAACGCATACCAGCTATTCGATCCTTGCAACTGAGCACTACGCAAGGCCATATCCGCCTCATCCATTATCCGTCCACGTCGCTCCCCACTGGCACAGAAGGTCACCCCGATATGACACCAGTTATCTGACTCCAATGGGGCCGATGGAACCAGACGATCAAGTGCATGCATCATCACATTGGTGAACTGCTTAACCTCCTTAGTCGACTGCTGAGAAAGCAAAATAGCAAATTCAGCCTCGAAATAGCGTGACAGCACCGTATCTGGATAACGCTGCACCAGATTCGATAAGATCACCCCGACATCCTGAATCAACTCATCGGCTTCATCTTTTCCCTTCTCTGTCACCAAAACATCCCAGTCACTGATCCGGATCAGTATCACCGCACCGTAAGTCTCCTGATCTTGCAGCATCGACTGCAATCGACTGTCAAAGAGTACACGGTTCGCCGCACCTGTCAGCTGATCCAGAAAAGTATGAGTTCGGATGAATGTATCAAAACGGCTTCTTTCTTGACGGGCATCTTTGAGCTCCGCAATCATTTTATCAAGCGCCAGACTCGCTGTTGCCGGCCACTCCTGCTCATCACCCTCGGCATTGTCATCGACCCGCCCAGCTAAAATTAATCGGCCGCGTTGCTCTAATAACTCGGAGCCATACAGCTGTCGTCGCAACCAATCCAGCCCCCAAATGAGACCAAGAATAACAATGACAATCGCCAAGCTAATGGAGGACATCGCACCAATGGAGTATGTAAATTCGGTGTAAGGTGGGATTGATTTCAATCTTACATAGAAACCCGGATTATCCTTCAGGTCATAATGGCTATGGTACAAAATAGCAGGGTCGGTAATTGACTGCAGTCCTTTAAAGGCGTAAACCACCCCAGCATCACTGCCGATTTGAAGATCAACCACATTACTCGCTTTCAGCAATTTAGGTAACCAACGAGACAATGACTGTTCACCTTCTGGATCGGCCATTTCCTGATCGATAACCTCAACCACACCATCCAAATAATGAGTCAGGTAGTCCTGACCCAGCTTACGAAAACTCACCGCGCCGCCAATAAAAATGACAAATATGGCGCAAATCACAATCAATGTTACGAAGGCAACCAAACGATTGGTTAGCTTCATCCCCGAAGCCTTTCTCATACACAGCCAAAATTAATAAGAAATTAAGAACAAATAAACCTGCATTGAGCATGATAAGCACACACATGCAGTCTAAAGACTTCAAGCAAAATACCATTCTATTCATCGTCATGTCAGTGCCTGAGTCGACAAATTAACAATTAATTAATCCATTCATTCTCGATAAATAGTCTCACTAGGGAATCCAACCATGGTACTGTTAATACTTTATATTATGGGCTTTTATCCATGCCTCTCGTGGAATAAGGTAATAACATTAAATGGACTGGATCACTTGTACTAAAAGCTTTGTTACTGTCGTTGATCAAGGCTCCCTCGCTCAGGCCGCAACCAAGCTCAATACTTCAAGTTCTGCCTTGTCCAAGCGATTAGCATGGCTGGAAAAACAACTAGGCGTTCAATTGCTAAAAAGAACGACCCGTAGCCTCACCATGACCGATGCTGGCCGCTTGTTCTACCAGCGCAGTGCTCGCTTACTTGATGACTGGCACCAGATGCTGGCAGAAACCACCTCCACCTACGGTGAGGTCAGTGGCGTATTACGAATTGGCGCGCCATTAGCAACAGGTAGCCGCCTACTGGTGTACTACCTTGCTGAATTTATTGAGAGCTACCCCAATATTCAGGTCGAGCTACACACCATCACCCCTGGCCAGTTACCGGATCTCAATCTGGACGTCTTTATCAGTAAGGCACTAACAGATTTCAATTCTTCCAGTTATATCGCGGCCCGATTATTTGATTACCAACCCGGTTTTTATGCCGCGCCTAGCTACCTCGATGATAAACCTCGGATAGAGTCCACCGAACAATTAATTCAATATAACTGCTTATTATTTGGCACTCATGGACATGAACAAGAACACCTGTTTGATAATGGCATTCGCTTACGCTTGAAAGGCAATTTTACGACTCAAAATCCAGAAGCATTGGTTGCAGCTGCCGTTGCCGGGATGGGGATCATTCTGGTCGGGGAAAATACCGTCCGCCGAGAACTCAGCAAAGGGTTACTGGTGCCCGTTCTGCCTGAGATCAGGCTCCCCGTCAATTCTGTCTATGCCTATTATCCTAAACTTGACTACAATCACGTCAAAACCAAGCTGTTTATTGACTTTATTAAATCAAAAGCGACCTTAAACCGCACATAGCACGCTATCACACAAGCCAGCCATGTATTTTTCAAAATTGCTGGCTTATAACATCATAGAATGAGGAATAATCGGACAAAAACAACTTGATAATAATTATCATTTGCATTTAAATAACGAAGAATCTTCACCATAACTGCATTCGGAGCGATCGAATGGCCACATTATCACACGCACTCAATCACTACCTGCCCAATGCTCTCTATCGTCTCGCGAACAAACGACTAATTCTTCCTGTCATTATTATTGCCTTGTTGGCAGCATCTACAGGCACTCAAGAACTAACAACTAATGTGTTAGCAGATGCGTTCTGGCAAGTGGCCACTTACGTTGCTGCAACACTTACGATCTACCACGTCCTTGCTGACAAATTGAACCAGAAAAATAACCGACTTAGCCTACGGCTAGCTCAAAGTGCACGGTATCAGGTTATTTTTGCTTCCGCGATGGGGGCTTTACCTGGATGTGGTGGAGCAATAGTAGTGATCACCCAATTTGTTCGTGGCAGGCTTAGTTTTGGTGCTGTCGTCGCCGTTTTAACCGCAACAATGGGCGATGCTGCATTTCTTTTGATTGCGACGGAGCCTACCACGGGATTACTGGTTATGATGATTGGCTTTTTTGTGGGTATTATGTCTGGGCTGATTATCGATGCTATCCATGGCTCCCATTTTTTACGCCCGAGCACTTTACCAAGCTCCACACATAAATATGATCGCCCATCAAATCCAAATATTGTTAATAAGCCGATTATTCAATTACAAGGTATATTCTGGCAATGGATGTTACTTCCGGCCTCTATCATCGCCGTAATGGGATCATTCCAGATCGATATCGATCATGCTTTTCATCTACCAGATAACACCATAAATATCATTGGGGCAATCGCTGCATTAATCGCCATGTCATTATGGGCCACCAGCCGTGATATCACCAATTACGAATCAGCGGTATCAGAAGATCCTAAAATTCGACCAATCAATTTATTTCAGCGAGTCGCACAAGATACCAATTTTGTTACTAGCTGGGTCATCGCCGCCTTTCTGATCTTTGAATTAACCATTTATTGGAGTGGGATCAACCTTACTAGCCTATTTTCTAACTGGCTATTATTGCTTCCTTTGATGGGAGTCTTAATAGGGCTACTTCCTGGCTGCGGACCACAGATATTAGTTACGGGATTATATCTATCTGGCATGGTTCCATTTTCCACCCAATTAGGTAATGCCATCAGCAATGATGGGGATGCTCTATTTCCAGCTATCGCATTAGCTCCTAAAGCAGCACTGGTTGCTACTATTTACTCCTCAATCCCCGCACTCATTGTTGCATACGGCTATTTTTTCATATTTGAATATTCAATATAGATAACAAAAAGCCCCGTAATACGGGGCCTTAATGGAATCTATAGGATTATTTTAGAACGGAATATCGTCGTCAAAATCCATTGGCGGCTCATTGTACTGAGGCTGTGGTGCTGCTTGTTGCTGTTGCTGCGGAGCAGACTGCTGTGCAGGCGCAAAGTTATTATTTTGCGGTGCGTAGTTCTGCTGCGGAGCCGCTGCTGGTTGTTGAGGCTGACCCCAACCACCTTGCTGCTGTTGCTGGCCCTGACCGCCTTGACGGCCGCCTAGCATCTGCATCACACCATTAAAGCCTTGCACGACGATTTCAGTGGTGTACTGATCTTGGCCTTGCTGGTTCTGCCACTTACGGGTCTGTAGTTGACCTTCAATGTAAACCTGTGAACCTTTACGCAGGTACTCACCCGCAACTTCAGCAAGCTTTCCGAATAGCGCAACACGGTGCCATTCAGTTTTTTCACGCTGTTCGCCGGTGTTCTTATCACGCCATGACTCAGAGGTAGCAACAGTAATATTTGCTACTGCACCGCCACTTGGCATGTAACGGATTTCAGGATCATTACCCAAGTTACCGACGAGGATAACCTTGTTTACGCCACGACTGGCCATAGTTCTCTCCGATCTCATTACCGACTTAAATAATCATCAAGCCGTTATTGAAAGTTTATACTTAATCGCGCAGTCTATCATGCTTCGACCTGTTGGGAACAGTTGTACGAGGTTAAACAGCTGCAAATCTGATCTTGATCTAACCTTCAAGTTGCGAACAATAAGTATACACCTAACTGTGTTTTTATACAGCATTTTGCTTTTAAGGCAATAGCGGCTATGCAATAATGCCTCACTCATAAGTCAGTCAATAAGCTCATCGATATGGATAAGATTGAAGTCAGAGGTGCCCGAACCCATAACCTCAAGAACATTTCTCTCACGCTGCCTCGGGAGCAGCTGATTGTGATTACTGGCCTATCGGGGTCAGGTAAGTCATCGCTCGCTTTTGACACCCTGTATGCTGAAGGTCAACGTCGTTATGTCGAATCATTATCGGCCTATGCCCGCCAGTTCTTGTCTCTGATGGAAAAACCGGACGTTGACCACATTGAGGGGTTATCACCCGCCATCTCTATCGAGCAAAAATCTACCTCACATAACCCACGTTCAACAGTCGGTACTATCACTGAGGTCTATGACTATTTGCGCCTGCTCTATGCTCGTGTCGGTGAGCCTCGTTGCCCTACCCACAACGTCGAGCTGGCGGCCCAGACCGTCAGCCAGATGGTAGATAAAGTTCTCGAGCTGCCAGAAGGCAGCAAGATGATGCTACTGGCTCCCATCATCAAAGAACGTAAAGGCGAACACGTCAAGACACTCGCCAATCTTGCCGCCCAAGGCTATATTCGCGCCCGGATCGATGGAGAGATCTGCGATCTCTCCGATCCACCGACACTAGAGCTGCATAAGAAACACACCATTGAGGTGGTCGTTGACCGCTTTAAAGTTCGCGATGATCTTCAGCAACGATTAGCCGAGTCTTTCGAAACCGCTCTGGAACTCTCTGGCGGAACGGTCACCGTGAGCCCGATGACACCAGATGAGCATGAGACCATTATTTTCTCGGCAAACTTTGCCTGCCCGCAATGTGGCTATAGCATGCAGGAACTGGAGCCTCGCCTGTTCTCGTTTAACAATCCAGCCGGGGCTTGTGGAACCTGTGATGGCCTCGGAGTCCAGCAATTTTTTGACCCATCCCGAGTGATTCAAAATGGTGAGCTCAGCTTAGCTGGCGGGGCGATCCGTGGCTGGGATAAACGTAACTTCTATTATTTTCAAATGCTCAAGTCATTGGCTGAGCATTATGGTTTTGATGTCGAAGCGCCGTTTGATACTCTGCCGAAAAAAACGCGCGATGTGATCCTCAATGGCTCAGGACGCACTGACATAGAGTTTAAGTACATTAATGATCGCGGGGATATCACGGTTCGCCGTCATCCATTCGAAGGCATCCTTAACAACATGGAACGCCGCTACCGTGAAACAGAATCTAATTCTGTCCGGGAAGAATTAGCCAAGTTTGTATCGACTAAACCTTGCAGCAGCTGCCATGGTTCTCGTCTGCGACTTGAAGCGCGTCATGTTTTTATTAACAATACCACCCTACCAACCGTCAGCGAGATGAGCATCAGCGAGGCGATGGATTTTTTCAGCCAGCTAAATCTCTCTGGGCAAAAAGCCCAAATAGCTGAAAAAGTTCTTAAGGAAATTAACGACCGCCTCAGCTTTCTGGTTAATGTCGGACTTAACTACCTCAACCTGTCACGCAGCGCAGAAACTTTATCCGGCGGCGAAGCGCAACGAATTCGTCTGGCAAGCCAAATAGGTGCAGGACTGGTCGGTGTCATGTATGTATTGGATGAACCATCCATTGGCCTCCACCAGCGTGACAACGAGCGCTTGCTGAGTACCCTGACTCACTTGCGGGATCTCGGCAATACCGTGATTGTGGTCGAGCACGATGAAGATGCGATCCGGATGGCAGATCATGTCATTGATATTGGCCCGGGAGCCGGTATTCATGGCGGCAATATCATTGCAGAAGGTAAGCTCGAGGATATTCTCGCCAATGAAGCATCTCTAACCGGGCAATACCTCAGTGGTAAGAAAGCCATTCCCATCCCAGTGCAACGCGTTCCGATGGATCCCGAACGCACCGTCAAGCTACTAGGGGCAACAGGTAATAACTTAAAAAATATTGATGCGGAGATCCCTGTCGGCCTGTTCACCTGTATTACGGGTGTCTCAGGCTCAGGGAAATCAACACTGATCAACGATACATTCTTCCAAATCGCCCACCACCAGCTCAACGGGGCAACCTTAGGCCAACCCGCGCCTTACCGGGACATTCAAGATCTGGAGCACTTCGATAAGGTGATCGATATTGATCAAAGCCCTATAGGCCGGACGCCACGTTCAAATCCTGCGACCTATACGGGGATTTTCACCCCTATCCGTGAATTGTTTTCCGGCACTCAAGAATCTCGCGCTCGTGGCTACAAGCCAGGCCGTTTCAGTTTCAATGTAAAAGGGGGGCGTTGTGAAGCCTGTCAGGGGGACGGGGTGATCAAAGTTGAAATGCATTTCCTGCCTGATGTTTATGTGCCTTGTGACAGCTGTAAGGGCAAGCGCTACAACCGCGAAACACTGGAAGTACGCTACAAGGGAAGAACTATCGACGAAGTGCTTGAGCTGACCGTTGAGGATGCACGAGAATTTTTTGATGCGGTTCCAGCAATTGCAAGAAAGTTACAAACATTGATGGATGTCGGTTTATCGTATATCCGGCTAGGCCAAGCTGCGACCACACTGTCTGGCGGTGAAGCGCAACGCGTGAAGCTAGCCAAAGAGCTGTCTAAACGCGATACCGGCAAAACCTTGTATATTCTGGATGAACCGACAACCGGACTGCATTTCCATGATATACAGCAGCTACTCAATGTCCTGCACCGCCTGCGAGATCATGGCAATACCATCGTGGTGATCGAGCATAACCTCGACGTGATCAAGACCGCTGACTGGATCATCGACCTAGGCCCGGAAGGCGGCGGCGGTGGTGGTGAGATCATTGCAACCGGTACCCCAGAACAAGTTGCTTTGGTAGAGGGCTCACATACAGCACGCTTCCTGAAACCTTTGCTACAGAAAGGAACCGCCGTACAATAAACCCGAACTAGCACCTAACATCATCAACCGGGCCGCTATCAGGCCCGGTTTTGTTTGCTTAAGACATTGATATTCAGCTTATATCAAACGGAACGACTATGACCGTGTTATACGTAAAAGGCACCAATCTGGCCGAGAAAGGGATCAGCAAACCGCTGGTGAAACCCTTTCTGATTTCACTCGGTATCCTGTTCTTACTGGCCATGCATTATTTTCAGCATAATCCTGGCGGCGCGGGGTTGGAGCTGTCGTTTAATGCCATGAGCTGGATCCCCTTCAGCTTCGCCATTGCTTTTGGTCTGCTGGAGATCTGCCGTCAACGAGTCTGGCGTTATACTCGCCTGACAGTGGTGCTGTTCATTTGCTGCATATTACTCACACTGCCGATTATTTATGACGATGCAGCCGTTGCCGCGACCCTGCCTCGCCTTGCTGGCTTATGGGCCGGATTGCTTTTCTTCATTGCCCTTCAGCAATTTGCCTTTCATCAGAAACAACGACAGCGGCTCCTCTGGCTGATTATCGGTGCCGTCTGGATTGAGGCAATATTTGGCTGGGGCCAGTTCCTGCTACTCGAACCGGGAAACCCTATTGGCTATAACACGGTTGAAAATCGGCCATACGGGATTTTCCAGCAACCCAACGTAATGGCCTCCTTTTTGGCCACCGGACTACTGTTGTCTGCTTATCTGCTGGCAAGGATCCCGATGTACCGCGGTAAATGGTCGTGGCAGCAACTGTTTCTGATCGCCACGCCCGTTATTACCATCCCTATTCTGGTGGTCCTGAGCTCACGCACTGGGTGGTTAGCTGCGGCGGTAGGTACATTGATGATGATCCCCTACTTGTACCGATTTGCTGCCAAAGCCCAATGGCGAATGTGGTTGCTGATGGTCGCTCTCAGCCTGAGTGTGTCTTGGGGACTCATCTCAAACCTCCACTGGACACCGCAAGGGGGGGAAAATCGCTTAAGCTTGGTCAGTGCTAGAGCGATGCATATCCCTCAAGCTATCGACATGTTCCTGAATAAACCACTCACGGGCTATGGCTATGGCCGATTTGAAGCTGGTTATATCACCCAAACGGCACAATGGCATCACAACGAGCCCAACCGACCAGCTGGAATGGCCGCACTGGATCATCCGCATAATGAACTAGCCTACTGGGCTGCGGAAGGGGGTATTGTCCCATTGGTAGCGCTACTCATTGCTGCTGCTGCCGTTTTCCTTAAAGTCAAAAAAGCAAAATCAGGCACTCAACTTGCCTTGGTGGGATTATTCTTTCCGCTGACCTTGCATACTCAGCTCGAATACCCGTTTTATCACTCGCTGGTCCATTGGCTGATTTTCATTATCCTGATCTATTGGGTCGATAACCTGACCGCCAAATACTACCGGCTCAAAATGAACTACATTCTCTCTATCCGGATACTGGCGCTAATGCTGCCACTAACGGTAACCGGTTATATGGCAACCACTCTCTATTCGGGATATCTGCTCACGAAGTACGAGACGACCCAACCTGTCAATATCAACTACCTTTTGCGGGTCAATAATCCCTGGGCATGGCAGAATCGTTTTGAATGGGATCTCCACCTGACTCAGCTTCAGCTTGGTGCTAGCACGGATAATCCGCAATTAATTCAGGAATACATCACTTGGGCTCAGCACAAAGCCAAACTATGGCCGCGCCCAGCACTGTACCAGAACCTGATCACCGCCTATCAATACCTCGGCAAGGATGGGGTGGCTGAACAAATTCGGCAGGAAGCGCGGTATCTGTTCCCAAGCGGCGAGTTCAACCAGCAACCCCACTCTTCTGCCAGTAAAGTAATGGCTAAGCCAATGAGTGCGACTGACGCTAGTCAGTAACCACCCCACCTAACAAAACGGCTACCGAAGTAGCCGTTTTTTCAAGTCTGCAACCGCATCATTTCAATGTTGTTTCCAGCGCACGTAGACAGAGCGCAACATTCTCACTGCGGGCCGCATATCCCATCAAGCCAATGCGCCATGCTTTACCGGCCAAAGCCCCCAGACCGGCACCAATTTCCAGGTTATAGCGTTCAAGTAGAATCTTCCGTACTTGTGCATCATCGATCCCTTGCGGAATATAAACGGCATTGAGTTGCGGCAGACGAGAGGACTCCTCAACAACAAACTCAATCCCGAGTTGCTCTAAACCTTCGCGTAACTCTTGATGTATATCACGATGGCGTTGCCATGCCTGTTCCAAACCTTCATGCTGCAGTAATACCAAGGCTTCATGCAGCGCATACAAGCTGTTTACTGGGGCGGTATGGTGATAGCTTCGCTTGCCCTCTCCGCTCCAATATCCTAAGACCAAACTCTGATCTAAAAACCAGCTCTGAACCGGTATCTGACGCTGCTGGATCTTTTCAATCGCACGCGGTGAAAATGTCAACGGTGATAAGCCCGGTACGCAGGAAAGGCACTTCTGGCTCCCTGAATAGACCGCATCCAGCTGCCATTCATCCACCAGCAGAGGTACACCACCCAGAGAGGTAACAGCATCAACAATAGTCAGGCAGCCATGCTCGCGAGCCAATTTAGCTATCGCTTGGGCATCACTCAAGGCCCCCGTTGACGTTTCGGCATGAACAAACGCCACAATTTTCGCATCCGGATGGCTGGTTAATGCCTGACGGACAAGTGCGGGATCAACGGGCTCTCCCCACGTATTGTCAACCATCACCGCAATGCCGCCACAACGCTCGACATTCTCCCGCATCCGCTCGCCAAACACGCCATTTCGACACACGATGATTTTGTCTCCCGGCTCAACCAGATTGACAAAACATGCTTCCATCCCGGCACTGCCTGGCGCTGAAACCGCAATCGTAAAAGTATTCTGAGTCTGAAATGCATATTGAAGTAGCTGCTTCAACTCATCCATCATGCCAATAAACAATGGGTCTAAATGGCCAATCGTCGGGCGGCTTAATGCTTGCAAGACTGACGGATAAATATCCGAAGGACCGGGGCCCATAAGGGTGCGTTGAGGTGGGTAAAAACGACCAATTTTCATTATTATTCCTCCCTGAAAGTAAGAGTGGTTATCATCAGTTTCGATAACAAGGGTACTTAATGACTATATCAGCTCTATCACGATTGTGCGTATTTCGATAGCTTACCCACTCTTGAATCATGACTGGTGCATTTTTCGGCTAATTTTGAGCAAATCATGTCATCTTATGATTGACAAACTGGCCACAGATCCGCTTCAATAAAGCACATTTTTTGTTCATCCTGATGCGCGTTATTTTCAGGTGAAAACAGAAGAGGAGCGTTACCCAGGTATCTAGGATTGCGGGGCCCCACCCCAAAGCAATCTGGAGAGGGGGAGTAACGCCGAGATATGACATGACAGGGGGCATGTTATATCGGCTTAGAAGGTTGAATCCTTCTAGCTGTCATCTTTCCCGAGACAATGGTGAGGGAAAGGTGGGGAGCTTCTGGTTGTTGTATCTTCCAAGATCTTACCGCTTTGCTCTCCTGACACTTATGTCGGGATCTTGATCCCGAGTCACCCCCCTATGTATGAGAACGTTTAATTTATTCATTTTGGGAGACTCGTTGTGAGCTTTATTGACAATAATTCTGCGGTTCCTCCGCCGATCACTGTAGCGAAATTTGGCGGCACCAGTGTAGCCGATCATGCCGCCATGAGCCGAAGCGCCGAAATCATTAAAAACAACCCATCAGCTAAGGTTGTATTGATCAGTGCGTGTTCCGGTGTAACCAACCTGCTAGTTGAATTAGCAAATGGAATTGCCGATATCGAGCAGCGCTCACAACGGCTACAACAACTTCGTACAATCCATCAATCGATTCTCGATGATTTAACGCAACCGGAATGCGTATCAACAGAGATCTATCAACTTCTTGATAATATCGCAACGCTATCGGAACACACGGCGACATCTCCGTCCGTCCAGTTTACCGATCAATTGGTTGCTCATGGAGAACTGCTGTCAACATTCCTTTTCACTCAGATCCTGAATGAAATGGGGGCACCAGCCCAACGTTTTGACATTCGTCATGTCATGCGTACCGATAACCAATATGGTAAAGCCGTACCAGATATTAATACCATCCGTCAGCTTGCAGAGCAGCATCTCCAGCCACTGCTGACAGATAAGATCATTGTTTCTCAGGGCTTTATTGGTTCTGATGACAAAGGAAAAACCACCACACTTGGTCGTGGCGGCAGTGACTACAGTGCAGCACTTATCGCAGAAGCAATCTGTGCAAATACGCTGGAAATCTGGACTGACGTACCGGGTATGTACAGTACCGACCCACGCATTACTGCCAATGCAAAGCCAATTAGTGAAATCAGTTTTAGTGAAGCATCGGAAATGGCTAACTTTGGGGCAAAAATTCTGCATCCATCAACGCTGCTTCCAGCGGTTCGTCAGCAGATCCCAGTTTTTATCGGATCCTCGAAAGCACCCGATCAAGGCGGCACATGGATCCGCCAGCATGTAACGGAGCCACCGAAGTTTCGTGCGCTGGCTTTACGTTGCAACCAGACCATGGTAACCCTCACTAGCCTGAAGATGTTCCATGCTTACGGTTTTCTATCTGAAGTCTTTCGGATCCTGGCTGAGCACAAAGTTTCTGTCGATCTGATCACCACATCAGAAGTCAGTATATCGCTAACTCTGGATCAAACTGATACCGGTGGCGGTGCACCCAATCTGCCAGCAGCCGCAACAGCAGCGCTAAGTGAGCTATGCCGAGTCGAGGTTGAGCATAACTTATGTCTTGTCGCCCTGATTGGCAATAAGCTAGGTGAAGCCCCCGGAGCAGCAACTCAGGTATTTGGTACACTCGACCAATACAGTCCTCGCATGATTTGCTTTGGTGCCAGCACCCATAACCTCTGCTTCTTGGTCAGTACTCAGGAGTCACGAGACGTAGTAAAAACACTGCATCAGGCTCTGTTCGAGTAATCCTCGCTCAGACACAAGAAAGGCGCTCAATGAGCGCCTTTCTTGTGTCAGTCAATTCTCGAAAGAACAGCCACGCCTAATGCAAATTAGGCCCCAGCCATTTTTCGGCCTCAATCGTGTTCCATCCTTTACGATCTGCATAGCTATCTCTCTGATCTTCTTGGATCTGTGCGATAGCAAAATAACGCGAGTCCGGATGAGAAAAATACCACCCCGATACCGACGCACCCGGCCACATGGCATAGCTGGATGTCAGCGACATGCCTATCGCCTCTTCCACGCCTAAAAGCTCCCACAATGTGCCTTTCTCTGTATGTTCTGGACATGCAGGATAACCGGGAGCAGGGCGGATCCCTTGATAATTTTCACGGATCAAATCCTCATTGGACAGGTCTTCATGTAACGAATATCCCCAAATTTCTTTCCGTACAATTTTATGTAAGTACTCTGCAAAAGCTTCAGCCAGACGATCAGCCACCGCTTGGATCATGATCGCATTATAGTCATCGCCCGCCGCTTTATAAGCATCGGCCAGCGCTCGCTCGCCGATACCTCCCGTCACGGCAAATGCCCCGACCCAATCAGACTTACCACTTACTTTCGGGGCGATATAGTCCGATAAGCAGTAATTGAAACCTTTTGGCTTCTCAGTCTGCTGACGTAAGTGATAAAGCACTTCTGCCACAACTGTACGCGACTCATCGGTATACACTTCAATGTCATCACCGACACTGTTGGCTGGAAATAATGCACATATCCCCTTCGCTTGTAATAAGCCCTCGCTTTCCACTCTATCCAGTAACGAATTCGCATCATCAAATAAACGCTTCGCTTCCTCTCCAACCTCTTCGTGATCAAAGATAGCAGGGTATTTCCCCATCAATGACCAAGTCATGAAAAAGGGAGTCCAGTCGATATAACTGCGCAGGGTCGCGACATCAACGTCATTAAATTCATGTATACCCGGTTTAGCAGGTACCGGCGGTGTATAACTCTCCCAGTCAATATCAACCTTATTGACGCGAGCCGCTTCCAATTTTACGGGCTTAGATCGAGGGCGTTTACGAGCATGCTGCTCACGTACCACATCATAATCAGCCTGCAGCTTTTCGACAAAGGCAGGCTTGAGATTTTCAGACAACAGCGATGAACATACGCCAACTGCACGAGAAGCGTTGTTCACATACACCACTGGCTGATGGTAGTTTTGTTCAATCTTCACTGCGGTATGGGCTTTCGATGTTGTCGCTCCACCGATTAATAACGGTAATTCAAATCCCTGGCGTTCCATCTCTTTGGCCACATACACCATTTCATCCAACGATGGGGTGATCAACCCAGATAGACCTATAATATCAACGTTTTTTTCTTTGGCGACTTGAAGGATTTTCTCGCACGGCACCATCACCCCAAGGTCAATGATTTCATAGTTATTGCACTGTAATACCACACCAACAATATTCTTACCTATATCGTGCACATCACCTTTAACGGTTGCCAGTAAGATCTTCCCATTGGACGATCCGGATTGTTTAGACGCATTGATAAATGGCTCTAAATGAGCAACAGCCTGCTTCATCACCCGCGCTGATTTCACGACTTGTGGCAGAAACATTTTACCCTCACCAAACAGGTCGCCGACCACATTCATGCCATCCATGAGTGGCCCCTCAATCACGGCAAGCGGTTTATCAGCATTCAGCCGCGCCTCTTCAGTATCTGCAATAATAAATTCGGTGATCCCTTTGACAAGAGCATGCTCCAAACGCTTCTCTACTGGCCAAGTTCGCCATACCAAAGCTGTAGCATCGGATTCTTTACCTACATCCTTCCCTGCGTATTCAGCGGCAATATCGAGCAAACGCTCAGTACTATCATCTCGCCGGTTAAGCACCACGTCTTCCACGGCTTCGCGCAGTTTATCTGGCACATTATCGTAAACCTCAAGCTGACCAGCATTGACGATTCCCATGTCCATACCGTTCTTAAAACAGTGATAGAGGAACACTGCATGTATCGCTTCGCGCACATAATTGTTACCGCGAAACGAAAAAGACACATTAGAAACCCCACCAGAAATCATGGCATGTGGCAAGTCGCGCTTAATGTCTGCCACCGCATCAATGAAGTCGACGGCATAGTTATTGTGTTCCTCAATCCCAGTCGCAATAGCAAAGATATTCGGGTCAAAAATGATATCTTCAGGTGGAAAACCCACTTCATCAACAAGGATCCGATAAGCTTTGGTGCAAATTTCCAGTTTTCGCTCACGAGTATCGGCCTGCCCAACCTCATCAAATGCCATCACAATAACGGCTGCACCATAGCGACGGATCAGAGAGGCCTGCTCAACAAATTTGACTATCCCCTCCTTTAGAGAGATTGAATTAACGATCCCTTTACCCTGAATACACTTCAGACCGGCCTCAATCACGTCCCATTTGGAGGAGTCGACCATGATGGGAACTTTAGCGATCTCCGGCTCCGTGGCACACAGATTTAAGAAGCGGACCATCGCAGCTTCCGCATCTAACATGCCTTCATCCATATTTATATCAATGATTTGCGCGCCGTTTTCAACCTGCTGACGGGCTACGTCCAACGCTTCATCGTACAATTCTTCTTTGATCAGACGTTTGAATCGAGCTGAACCTGTCACATTAGTTCGCTCACCCACGTTAATAAATAACGTGTTTTTTTCAATCGTTAACGGCTCAAGGCCAGATAAGCGGCAAGCGACGGGAATATCAGGTAACACGCGGGGTTTGAGATCTTTGGTGGCAATATACATATGGTGAATATGCTCAGGCGTCGTACCACAACACCCTCCTATCAAATTCAAGAAGCCACTCTCCGCCCATTCTTTCACGTGTACGGCCATCTCTTCAGGCGACAAATCATATTCACCAAACGCATTAGGCAAACCTGCATTTGGATGCGCGGAAACTGCACATTCTGAGATCCTCGATAACTCTGCCACATATGGACGTAACTCATCCGGGCCTAAAGCACAATTAAGACCAAATGAGATCGGCCTTACATGACGTAGTGCATTATAAAACGCTTCTGTTGTCTGCCCTGAAAGCGTTCGGCCAGAGGCATCGGTGATGGTACCGGAAATCATCACAGGCAAACTATAACCAAGTTCATCAAAAACAGTTTCCACCGCAAAAGCGCACGCTTTGGCGTTGAGTGTATCAAAGATAGTCTCAATCAGGATTAAATCAACGCCACCTTGGATCAGGGCATGAGTGGATTCCGAATAGGCTCGCACAAGCTCATCAAACGTAACATTACGGTAGCCAGGATCATTTACGTCGGGTGATATAGAGCAAGTGCGATTAGTCGGACCTAACACACCAGCAACAAAACGTGGCTTATCCGGCGTTTTTCCCGTCCACTCATCAGCAACGATACGAGCGAGATGGGCCGCTTCACGGTTAATCTCCGCACTCAGACTTGCCATATCATAGTCAGCCATGGCAATCGTCGTAGCATTGAAGGTATTAGTTTCAAGAATATCAGCACCAGCCTCAAGGTATGCCGAATGAATATCCTTAATCAACTGCGGCTGACTCAGCACTAATAGGTCATTATTGCCCTTTAAATCAGAATGCCAATTAGCAAATCGCTCACCACGATAATCTTGCTCCTCAAGTTTATAACCTTGAATCATGGTGCCCATACCACCATCAATGATCAGGATCTGCTCTTTAATTCGCTTCTGTAGTAAATCCTTGTCCGTCAGCACTGTATTCTTCCTTATATAATGTTACAGCTAGTTCACATCCTACCATAGCAGAGTTGGAAATCTAGACGTCTAAAGGGCTTTTTGATGAGAAAAAAAACAATGCTTATCGCGAATAAATCATGGTCATCAGACTAGGATACATTTATATTTTGACACTATTTCTTGCTTTACTTTTATTTTTTAATGAGGTTACGGGATGTCAGTCTACAGCACTCTCTGTTTCTTAGCGGCTGCCGCTATGCTTATAGCATTTGTAAATAGCAAGATTGGGAAGATGCAAAGCACCATCGCCATTACTGCTGGCGCATTGATCCTCTCACTTTTCATCATTATTGCCGGGCAAAATGGTTGGTTTCATTTAGAAAGAATTGCAGCTGAACAGCTCGGGGAAGTCAATTTTGAAGATTTTCTTCTCAAAGGTATTCTCGGCTTTCTATTATTCGCTGGTGGATTAGGGATCAAGCTTCCGCATTTGGAAGAACAAAAGTGGGAAATCACCACCCTAGCCTTAGCTGCCACGCTATTCTCGACCTTCTTTATCGGATTCGCGCTATGGGGGATCTGCCAACTCTTCGGAATCCAACTAGATTTAATTTACTGTCTGATCTTCGGCTCATTAATTTCGCCCACAGATCCCATCGCCGTTTTAGCGATCGTAAAGAAACTCCATGCTCCTAAACAAATTTCAATCCAAATCGAAGGCGAATCTCTTTTTAATGATGGTTTTGGTCTTGTTATCTTCGTAACACTCTTTACAGTGGCTTTTGGAAATGAAACCCCAACAGTCTTAGGTGTAGGCCAGTTATTCCTCCAAGAAGCCGTCGGTGGGATAGTCTATGGCTTTGCTCTCGGTTTACTTTTCCACTATCTCATCAGCTCCACCAATGATCATTCGATGGAGTTATTACTGACGCTGGGGATCCCGACTGCTGGTTATGTTTTTGCAGAAGTGATCCATGTATCAGGCCCATTAGCAATGGTCGTATCAGGAATCATGATTGGAAACTGGACCCGTTATATTGGTTTCTCAAAAGAGAGTGAAGAGCACTTAGATCACTTCTGGGAGCTCATTGATGAATTCCTCAATGGCGTTTTGTTTCTCTTGATCGGTATGAGCATGCTGCTCTTTAAATTCCATCAAGAAGATTGGATCTTGATGGTCATTGCTATCCCTCTTGTCCTACTAGGCCGCTACCTAAGTGTTAAACTGTCCTACTTTGGCTTTCAACGTTATCGTAATTACAACCCGATGTCCGTGAGTATTTTAACTTGGGGTGGATTACGGGGTGGCCTCGCTCTCGCCATGGCAATGGCAATACCGGCAGGTATTATGGTCATCCCAGAAAAGAACATTGATGTTCGTGAAATCATACTAGTCATGACTTACGCTGTTGTTGTATTCTCGATCCTGATCCAAGGCTCAACCATTATCCCATTAATCAAAAGAGCTAAAGTATGGGAAGCAAACACGAATAATTAATACTGCAGATCTTTAACCGTGACTCAAATAAGTCGCACTATAACAATAAGGCCTGCAAATGCAGGCCTTATTGTTACGTTTACGCTATTCATCTTTAGTAAAATTATCTTCCGAAAAGTGTTCCAGATCATAAGGTGTCTGCTGATAGACGCAGTAATTCAACCAATTCGAAAACAGTAAGTGTCCATGGCTACGCCAACTAGCAATCGGAGGATGGGCTGGATTATCATTAGGATAATAATTAACTGGAATAAACGGCTCCATCCCTTCACCAAGATCACGTACATATTCGTTATGTAATGTATCGACATCATACTCAGGGTGGCCAGTAACAAAGACATTACGCTTATCTTTCGTCGCGGCTAAATAGGTTCCAGCCAGCTCAGATGTCGCAAGAATATCCAGATCTGTATGCTCTTCAAGATATGCAGGAGAGAAATCAGCATAACGTGAATGAGGAGCGAGAAATGAGTCATCAAACCCCCTTAATAGAGGATGACGACAATCATGGGTTCGATGTGCATACACACCAGAAAGCTTCTCCTTACGAGTACGCTTTGGTAAATCATACAGCAATTTCAAACCAGCCTGCGCTGCCCAGCATACAAAAAGAGTTGAAGTCACGTGATCTTTAGCCCAAGCCATGATTGCCTGGATCTCATCCCAATAGAGTACATCTTCAAACTGAACCAGACCTAACGGCGCTCCCGTTACAATCAATCCATCAAAATTACGATTTTTGACCATTTCAAACTGGCGATAAAACATATCCAGATGTTCTGTTGGCGTATTTTTCGTAGGTCGATTATCTATCCGAAGTAACTCGATATCTACCTGTAACGGACTGTTCGATAATAAGCGTAAAAATTGAGTTTCCGTCTCAATTTTCTTTGGCATCAAATTAAGCAACAATACTTTAAGTGGACGAATAGCCTGGCTTGCAGCACGGGCTTCTGTCATGACAAAAATATTCTCGCTACGTAAGACGTCTGTTGCAGGCAATTGATCTGGAATCTTAATCGGCATCTTTGTTTACTCCTTAAACGTAGCACCAACGAACTATCTTTACGCTCTCAAAGAGAAAATTTAGACGTCTAGATATCTAAATAAAACTATAAGAGTTTTTACTTACATGCAAGGAAAACAAGATCAAAAGAATTTGAGCAGGGATCTACAATATGAAATTAACTAATAATAAATGCAGAGTACAAAAATAAAAAAACCCAGCCAATGACTGGGTTTTAAAAGGGGATTCAGCAATGTCCTACTCTCACATGGGGAGACCCCACACTACCATCGGCGCTACAACGTTTCACTACTGAGTTCGGCATGGGATCAGGTGGGTCCATTGTGCTATTGTCGCTGAAAAAATGATGGTGCTAGTACCCAGATTTGAACTGGGGACCTCACCCTTACCAAGGGTGCGCTCTACCAACTGAGCCATACCAGCACGCAATTCTGCGTCGAAATCTACCTATGGAAAATTTCAAAATTGGGAGCCTGGCGATGTCCTACTCTCACATGGGGAGACCCCACACTACCATCGGCGCTATTACGTTTCACTACTGAGTTCGGCATGGGATCAGGTGGGTCCATAACGCTATGGTCGCCAAGCAAATTCGTTTATTCACCGCCATCAGGCAGTAAATAGCAATCTGGGAAAGTTAACTAGTTTACAAATTTGTTCAACACTGCATTCAAGTGCTTACAGAGTCCGATTCTCTTTCGAGATAAAACCCCTTGGGTGTTGTATGGTTAAGCCTCACGGGCAATTAGTACAGGTTAGCTCAATGCCTCGCAGCACTTACACACCCTGCCTATCAACGTCGTAGTCTTCAACAACCCTTTAGAGACCTTTAAGGTCTAGGGATGACTCATCTTGAGGCTCGCTTCCCGCTTAGATGCTTTCAGCGGTTATCGATCCCGAACTTAGCTACCGGGCAATGCGTCTGGCGACACAACCCGAACACCAGCGGTTCGTCCACTCCGGTCCTCTCGTACTAGGAGCAGCCCCTCTCAATCATCCAACGCCCACGGCAGATAGGGACCGAACTGTCTCACGACGTTCTAAACCCAGCTCGCGTACCACTTTAAATGGCGAACAGCCATACCCTTGGGACCGACTTCAGCCCCAGGATGTGATGAGCCGACATCGAGGTGCCAAACACCGCCGTCGATATGAACTCTTGGGCGGTATCAGCCTGTTATCCCCGGAGTACCTTTTATCCGTTGAGCGATGGCCCTTCCATTCAGAACCACCGGATCACTATGACCTGCTTTCGCACCTGCTCGAATTGTCATTCTCGCAGTCAAGCGGGCTTATGCCATTGCACTAACCTCACGATGTCCGACCGTGATTAGCCCACCTTCGTGCTCCTCCGTTACTCTTTGGGAGGAGACCGCCCCAGTCAAACTACCCACCAGGCACTGTCCGCAATCCCGATYAGGGACCAACGTTAGAACATCAAGCATACAAGGGTGGTATTTCAAGATTGCCTCCACATCATCTAGCGACAATGCTTCAAAGGCTCCCACCTATCCTACACATGTAGGGTCAATGTTCAGTGCCAAGCTGTAGTAAAGGTTCACGGGGTCTTTCCGTCTAGCCGCGGGTACGCAGCATCTTCACTGCGATTTCAATTTCACTGAGTCTCGGGTGGAGACAGCGTGGCCATCATTACGCCATTCGTGCAGGTCGGAACTTACCCGACAAGGAATTTCGCTACCTTAGGACCGTTATAGTTACGGCCGCCGTTTACCGGGGCTTCGATCAAGAGCTTCGACCGAAGTCTAACCCCATCAATTAACCTTCCGGCACCGGGCAGGCGTCACACCGTATACGTCATCTTTCGATTTTGCACAGTGCTGTGTTTTTAATAAACAGTTGCAGCCACCTGGTATCTGCGACTCCTAGTAGCTCCATCCGCAAGGGACTTCACCGCCAAGAGCGTACCTTCTCCCGAAGTTACGGTACCATTTTGCCTAGTTCCTTCACCCGAGTTCTCTCAAGCGCCTTGGTATTCTCTACCTGATCACCTGTGTCGGTTTGGGGTACGATTTCTTATAACCTGAAGCTTAGAAGCTTTTCCCGGAAGCATGGCATCAATGACTTCAGCACCGTGGTGCCTCGACATCGTATCTCAGCGTTAAGTAAKCCCGGATTTGCCTAAGMTTACCRCCTACATACTTGAACCTGGACGACCGTCGCCAGGCCCACCTAGCCTTCTCCGTCCCTCCATCGCAGTTATAAGAAGTACGGGAATATTAACCCGTTTCCCATCGACTACGCCTTTCGGCCTCGCCTTAGGGGTCGACTCACCCTGCCCCGATTAACGTTGGACAGGAACCCTTGATCTTCCGGCGAGGGAGTTTTTCACTCCCTTTATCGTTACTCATGTCAGCATTCGCACTTCTGATACCTCCAGCATGCCTTACGACACACCTTCAACGGCTTACAGAACGCTCCCCTACCCAATGTGAACAAGTTCACATTGCCGCAGCTTCGGTGTATAGCTTAGCCCCGTTAAATCTTCCGCGCAGGCCGACTCGACCAGTGAGCTATTACGCTTTCTTTAAATGATGGCTGCTTCTAAGCCAACATCCTGGCTGTCTGAGCCTTCCCACATCGTTTCCCACTTAGCTATAACTTTGGGACCTTAGCTGGCGGTCTGGGTTGTTTCCCTCTCCACGACGGACGTTAGCACCCGCCGTGTGTCTCCCGGATAGTACTTACTGGTATTCGGAGTTTGCAAAGGGTTGGTAAGTCGGGATGACCCCCTAGC